>JAPULC010000466.1 GCA_027295305.1 Gammaproteobacteria bacterium | reverse complement strand
AACTAGCTAGTCAGCGCAGAAAGCCGAGCTTCGCCATGATGGCGCTGAGCTCGCGCTCCTGCGCTTCGAGGTAGGCGATGAATTCGTCCCCCGTGACGAACAGATCGTCCCAACTGAGCCGGCTTCGGGTCTCGTGCCACGCAGGTGTAGCGCGCATACGCGTGAGGATCTCGATGTAACTCTCTCGTCGGGACATGGAAAGCCCTGGGGGGCCGAAGAATCCGCGCCAGTTGGCGAACGTCACGCCGAAGCCCAGCTCCTCGAGGGTTGGAACGTCCGGTAGGGATGCAAGCCGCATCGATGCGGTCACCGCAAGCACGCGAATCTCGCGGCTTCTGGCAAGCTCGACGATCTCCCCCAATCCGCTGCTCAGCACCTGAACCTCGCCCGAGAGAAGTCCTATGACGGCTTTGCCGCCGGCGTCATAGGGCACATAGACGAAACGTCGAGGGTCGCCTCCGGCCGCCGCTACTGCCATGGCGGCCACGAGGTGATCCATGTTGCCACGCACCGAGCCGCCTCCCACGCGCAGTGAGCGCGGATCGCTGCGCAGCATCGCCACCACCTGGTCCCACGTCTCGAGAGGGGAATCGGCGCGCACGGCGAAGCCGCCGTAATCGGCAATGACCGCGGCCACCGGTGTCAGATCGCGAAACGAGTGGGGATAAAGTCCCTGCAACGCACGAATGACGATGGGGGTGGAGCTCAAGAGTAGCGTATTGCTCTGCCTCGCGGCGGTCTCGACGAAATGCGCGATGGCGCGGCCGCCCCCACCCCCGGAGAGGTTTTCGAACGAGACGCGATCGACGATTCCAGTTTCCTTCAGGACGCGCCCGACGGCGCGAGCGGTGCCATCCCAACCGCCTCCTGCCCCTGCAGGAATGAGGAAATGCAGGCGTGCCACCGATGTCTCGGAGGTCTCCGAGCCGAAGACGGAGCCTGCCAAGGCGAACGACAGGCAAGCGGAAAGGACGCGCCGGAGCATCAAGAGAAATTGAGTGCGAGCCCGGGATTATCCCACGCCACCGTCACCAGACGTCCGGTGGAGGAAAGCGTGATGAAGGCCGTGCGCAGATTCTCTCCGCCGAAGCAGATGTTGGTGGTCATGGGATCCGGCATGGGAACGAAGCTTGTTGCGTCCTGGCCCGGTGACACCACGGTGATGCCGCCGTTCAGAAGGGTCGCGACACACACGTTGCCTTCCGCGTCCACGGCCAGCGAGTCGTAGAGATAAAACCCCTGAGGGCTGGCAAGCAGTCTGCCGCCCCCGCGCGCCCCGCCCGTGCGGTCGATCTCACCAGGGCCGCTGAGTCGATACCCCCACAGGCGGCCCGTGGGCGTCTCGGCGACGTAGAGCTCATCGCCCGACGGTGACAACCCGATCCCGTTCGGCGCCTCCATGGGGAAGATGGCTTCGCGAATCGAGCTGCCGTCGGCGGCTGCATAGAACACACCGGTACGATCCCGGTCTCGCAGCCGAGTCTTGCCGTGATCGGTGAACCAGAAGCCGCCCTCGGCATCGAACACGATGTCGTTGGGTCCCTTCAGCGGCTCACCATCGCATTCGTCGTACAACACTGTGTAATTGCCGGTCTCGAGGTCTACGCGTTCGATGCGTCCGCCGCTGTAGTCCTCGGGTTGCAGTCCCGGATACATTCGTCCGTTGCGCTCGGTCCACTCGAAGCCACCGTTGTTGCAGACGTAGCAATGACCGTCAGGGCCAATGGCTGCCCCATTGGGACCGCCCCCGAGGTCCGCCACCACGTTGATCTCGCCGTCGGCGGTCACACGCGAGAGGGTTCCGCGGGCAATCTCCACCACGACGACGCTCCCGTCCGCCATGGCAATGGGGCCTTCGGGGAACAGAAGTTCGCTGGTGATTTCGGTGATGTGGGGGTGTTTCATCGCGCTCGCTCCTCTCCCATGGCATCACCAGTGTAACCAAACCGACTTGCCCCAACTGGGCGTAGCGGCAATCCGGTACGATTGGGGTTTCGATCGATGGTGAAAGATACATGAAGCGTCGTTTCCTTCTGCGCGTTCTGAGCCTCGTGAGTGTTGTCGGGTTGATCGTGCTCGGGGGATGTCAACGATCGCTGGACGCTCCGAGCGAGCGCGCCCAGGCGCTCGCGCAGCGCCTTCTCATCGTCGACACGCACATCGATGCACCCACGCGGGTTCACAGAAGCCACGAAGATCTCCTGGTCGCAACGGATGGACAGTTCGACTACCCGCGGGCGCGCGCGGGCGGTCTCGATGCCCCGTTCATGTCCATCTACATCCCTGCAGGAGTGGACGCCGCGGGGGAAGGCATGGCGCGCGCCCACGCACTCATCGATATCGTGGAAGATCTCGTATCCCGGGCCCCTGAGAAGTTCGCCCTTGCGTACTCGGTGGCGGACGTCGAGCGAAATTTCGACGCGGGACTCATCTCACTGCCCATGGGCATGGAGAATGTCGGCCCCATCGGGGCCGAGTTCGAACATCTGCAGACCCTCTACGATCGCGGAATCCGATATGTCACACCGGCGCACTCACGCAGCAACGTCTTCAGCGACTCCTCGTACGACGTCGATGAGCGGTGGGAGGGTCTGAGCCCAGCGGGTCGCGAGCTGGTGGCCAAGCTCAACGCCATCGGCATCATGATCGACGTCTCACACCTATCGGACAGAGCCTTCTGGCAAGTCATGGAGCTATCCCGGACCCCCGTCATCGCCTCCCATTCCGCCACGCGTCGATTCGTTCCGGGATTCCACCGCAACATCGACGACGACATGATTCGGGCCATGGGCGAGCATGCGGGCGTGGTGCAGATCAACTTCGGATCCACCTACGTGAGCGCCGAGTCGCGGGGCAGTCAGGAAGGTTCACGCAAGGCCTATCGAGAGTTTCTGGACGCGAGCGGTCATGCGGGGAACAGCGATGAGGCGCGTACGTTCATGACGCAGTACCTCAGCGAGCATCCGTTGCGCCGCGCCAACGTCGACGAGGTCCTGGATCACTTCGATCATGTGGTGGCGCTGGCCGGGATCGATCACGTCGGCATCGGCTCGGACTACGACGGGGTCGGCGACACGTTGCCCATCGGGCTCGAGGACGTCTCGACCTATCCGAATCTGATCGAGGGCCTGTTGGCCCGCGGGTACAGCGAGGCGGACATCGAGAAGATCGTCGGCGGAAATCTTCTCAGGGTCTGGCGCGCGGTGGAACGCTTTTCGCAAGAGCAGCGCAGCTCTTCATGAGAATGCCATGAAGATGCTCGGGCTCATCGGTGGAATGAGCTGGGAATCCACCGCTGTCTACTACCGGCTGATGAACGAAGAGGTGAAATCGCGCCTCGGCGGATTCCACTCGGCGGAAATCCTGCTCGCCTCAATGGACTTTGCGCCCTTGGAGGCCTGGCAGCGCAGCGGCGATTGGGATGCAGCCGGGGAAGCCCTCGCAGATTGTGCGCTCACACTCGAAGGGGCAGGTGCCCAGGCGATCATGCTCTGCACCAACACCATGCACCGCGTGGCGTCGACGATCGAGGCCGCCATCGGTGTACCGCTCCTACACATCGCCGATGCCGCGGCAGCCCCCATCATCGACGACGGCAATCGCCGGGTGCTGCTGCTGGGGACTCGGTACACGATGGAGCAGCCATTTCTCAGGGAACGGCTGGAGCGGGGCGGCCTGAACCTGCTGATCCCGTCCCACCCCGAGCGCGAGTGCGTGAATCGGGTCATCTATGACGAGCTCTGTCAGGGTCGGGTGATCGAGGCGTCCCGAGCAGCATTCCTGGAAATCATCGAAGGCCACGCCGCAAACGCGGGCGTGCAAGCCGTGCTTCTCGCATGCACCGAGATCGGCATGCTGGTCGAACCCCGCGATGTGTCGATCCCCGTCTACGATTCCACCGTGCTTCATGCGCAATTCGGCATGAAATTTGCCTTTGAAAACGGCCCTGAGGGATGACGCGCCTCAACACGCTCGTTACCTTCCGCCAGCGCTCTTATGCACAAGTTGCATTCAACCTCATGTCATTTCGAGGTTAGGGATACAACCAAATTTCAATATGAGATATAGCTCATAACATACTGATTTAGATATGTTTCATGTTCCAGTCTTTTTGGTGAAAAATGCCGGGGCCGAGCTTGCCTGGAGATTTGTCCTCAGATCCTCCCGAAGAATCCCCAGACTTATCCACAGCGGTTCGGGTGCCAATACCCCCCTGTTCACGGGTCTATCCAGTCCCTCGGTTTGAGGAAATCATCGTACAGTCGCGCCTCTTCGGTTCCCGGCTCGGGATGCCAGTCGTAGCGCCATACCGCGACGGGGGGAAGGGACGCGAGTACCGACTCGATGCGCCGGCCGGATTGGATGCCGTAGCGGGTACCGCGGTCGATCGCGAGGTTGAATTCGGCATAGCGACCACGGCGGTAGAGTTGAAAATCGCGTTCGCGCTCGCCGTAGTCCATCCCTTTGCGACGCTCGAAAATGGGCATGTAGGCGGGCAGAAAGTGATCTCCGACGCTTGCGGCGAGGGCGAAGCTCTGATCGAAGCCATCGCGATTCCAGTCATCGAAGAAGAGCCCCCCGATGCCGCGCGGCTCGTTGCGATGGCTCAGATAGAAATATTCGTCACACTGGCGCTTGAACAGCGGATAGAGATCGTCACCGAAAGGCTCGAGGGCCGCTTTCGCCGTGCGATGCCAATGTCGCGCATCGTCCACGAATCCGTAGTAGGGGGTCAGGTCGAATCCGCCGCCGAAATACCAGCTGTCCCCACCGCCTCCCTCCACCAGGAAGAATCGCAGGTTGGCGTGGGTGGTGGGAACGTATGGGTTGCGGGGATGCACGATCAGCGAGATGGCGCTCGCCTGGAACGGCTTCCCCGCCAGATGCGGGCGCCTCTCGGAGGCAGCGGGGGGCAGCGCCGCGCCCACGCTGTGGGTGAATTGCACGGCGGCCTTCTCGATCTCGGTGCCGCCCTCGAGCACACGTGGGCGCGAGAGCCCACCGCCGGGCCCGGGAATCTGCTCGCGCGCAAAGTGCGTGGTGCCGTCGGCTGCTTCCAGTCGCCGGACGATGTCGTCCTGCAGCGACATGAGGTAGGTATTGACGGAATCGATGTTGGGCTCGGACATATTCTTCCGTAGTCGGAATCAACGAAGTCGATTGTTGCAGAATTTCCAGCGACGATGTGAGGCAGCTGATGCGTGCGGTCAAGTAGTATCCGCAGATCGCTGCACGTCCCGCCGGACTCACCGCTTTATGAAGGTTTAGCCGATGACCACACGAACGCAGGTTCTCGAGGACGTCAGCGCGCTTCTCGACAAGGCTCTGGATCATCTTCGCGGCGAGTGTGTCGATGGGGATCGAATCGATCCGCAGCGCATGGATGCGCGCCAGATTCCGTTGTTCGATCTGTCACTCTGTGCGGCGGAGATCGCTGCGGCGAAGGCTTTGTCCCTGGTCGCCGACGCGGCCGAACCCGATGCAATCGAGCAAGGACTGGCGTCGTTCTTTACTGGCGAAACCTCGGCTAGTCTCCGCCAGCGGCTTTCGCTGCGTCCGGCGGAGTACGGTTTTGCGCATGCAGACGATTTGACACTGCCGCACTCACAGGCACTTTCCAGCGATGCCATCGTTCGACTCGGCGAGGCTCTGCTCGATCTGGATGGGAGCACCGGGGCCGATCGTCTGGACGAAGAGAAGCGTCTCATGCGTTCGACCTTTCGCCGCTTTGCGGAGGAAAAAGTCATGCCCCTCGCCGCGGCCATCCACCGCCGCAATCTCACCGTGCCCGACGAGATCGTGGATGGGTTGCGCGAGCTCGGTTGTTTCGGACTATCGGTTCCGGAGGCTTATGGGGGCCTCAAGCCGGATGACCGCGAAGACAGCCTCGGGATGGTGGTGGCCACGGAGGAACTCTCCCGCGCCTCTCTCGGAGCAGCAGGCAGCCTGATCACCCGCCCCGAGATCATGGCGCGGGCACTTCTGGCCGGGGGCACCGATGCGCAGAAATCACTCTGGCTTCCACGTCTCGCCCGGGGCGAACCCCTGTGCGCGATCTCCGTCACGGAGCCGGGCACGGGCTCCGATGTAGCATCGGTTGCTTTGCGCGCCAACCGTACACAGGGCGGCTGGCTTCTCAATGGCGCAAAGACATGGTGCACACTGGCAGGCAAGGCAGGGGTCATGCTGGTCCTCGCACGCACCGATCCGAACGCGAATCCGCCGCATCGTGGACTTTCGCTCTTCATGGTGGAGAAGCCGTCCACGGATGAGCAGTCCTTCGAGCACCGCTCGCCCGGTGGCGGCGTGGTCAGCGGTCGCGCGATTCCGACCCTCGGCTATCGCGGCATGCATTCGTTCGAGATCTTCTATGACGACTTTTTCGTGCCCGCCGAGAATCTGCTTGGCGAAGCAGCGGGGGAGGGCAGAGGCTTCTACTACACGATGACCGGATTCGCGGGGGGACGTTTGCAGACCGCAGCGAGAGCGTGCGGTCTGATGCAGGCGGCATATGAATCTGCGGTGCGTTACGCCGAGGGGCGGCGCGTATTCGGTCGACGCGTAGCGGATTATCCGTTGACGCTTTCCAAGCTGGTACGGATGGCGGCGCTCATCGCAGCGTCGCGGCACTTCTCGTATTCGGTGGCGTGGCTCATGGATTCTGGACAGGGTCAGATGGAGGCGAGCCTGGTAAAGCTCTTCGCATGTCGGGCAGCCGAATGGGTCACCAGGGAGGCGCTTCAAATACACGGCGGCCTCGGCTATGCCGAGGAGACCGACGTGTCGCGCTATTTCGTCGACGCGCGGGTGCTTTCCATTTTCGAAGGTGCGGAGGAGACCCTTGCGCTGCGGGTGGTGGCACGCGAGCTCCTGCAGCGCACTCTCTGAAGGGACGATCAGATGCCCACAACATTCGCACGCCTGATGATCAAAGGGACAGGGATCGCACTGCTCCTCATCGTTACCATCTATCTCGTTCGGGCCTTCGATTCGCTGCGGATGCTCCCACTTGGTCCCGAGCACCACGTAAAGTTCGCCGCGGAGTTCGTCCACCATCAGGAATCGGAAACCGATTGGGCGGACTATCTGGCAATCGAGAACAGGCTTGCCGTGGAGCTGAACGACGAGGTGAACACGGGTCGCCCCATCGGAGGAATGCTGGATCGCCACCTCGGTTCGAGCGCAATGTACCCCGAAAACCAGGATCGCAATTGGAATCGATCCTTCGTGCTTTCACCCGAGCGTCGTGCACGAGGCGTAGCGGTGATGATCCACGGGTTGACCGACTCGCCTTACAGCATGCGCGCCACAGCGGAACTGTTCGCAGCGGAGGGATATCACGCGGTCGTGCCCCGCATGCCCGGTCACGGTTTCGCAGTCGGTGGCCTTAGACATTCGGATTGGGAGGACTGGGGGGCCGCCGTGCGCATTGCGGTACGCCAGGCGCAAAGCCTCGCCGAGGACGATGCTCCCCTCATCATGGTGGGGTACTCGAACGGTGGGTTGCTCGCACTCAACTACGCCCTGGAATGCGCATCCCATGACGTACGTTGCCCCGACAGCCTCGTGCTCCTGTCTCCGGCGATTGGGGTGTCGGTATTTGCAAGTCTTACCAACCTCCATCACGGTCTCTCGTGGCTCGCGTACTTCGAGCAGTTTCAGTGGGCCTCGTTGGTTCCGGAGATCGACCCGTTCAAGTTCAACTCGTTTCCCAAGAACGCGGGCTGGCAGATCTGGCAGCTCGTGCGTCACACCCACGCGTTGATGCGCGATGCCGCGTTGATGGCACAGCTCCCGCCCATCCTGACATTTCAGTCGGTGGTTGACGACACCGTCAGCGTGAGCGACGTGTTTCGCCTTCTTTATCTGCAGCTTCCGGACAAAGGCAGCGAGTTGGTGGTCTACGACGTCAACCGCTTCAGCACCATCTTGCCGCTCATGCGTCGGGCGCTCGACGACCCGATCGACATTGCCCTCGATCTGGCGCCACTCAGATTCTCGATCAGCGTGCTCAGCAATCGAGATACCACCGACACCGCCGTGGACGTCGTGCATATTGCCGCTGGGGGACGATCGAAGGTTCGGCAGGATCTGAACCTGGCGTGGCCGAAGGCGGTGTTCTC
>JAPULC010000465.1 GCA_027295305.1 Gammaproteobacteria bacterium | reverse complement strand
CTGTCGGGCACGGCAGCACCCTCTTGGTGAGCGAGGAACGGGAGTATAGGGGAGCGACTGACCCGGGATTACGCGCTGGCGCCGGAGTAATGCTTGAGTCCCTGTTTCCAGAACCAACGTGACCCGGGGGCGAACGCCGGCGCGAGAAGTATCGCCGCAAAGAGCGTATTCGTCTCGAGGCGCCGGCCACGGCTTGCGCCGGCACGGTGACGGCAAACGACACGGGCACCACGGCAGTCAATAGCCACTTGAGCCACGAAGGGTAGAGTCCCACGGGCCAGCGCCCGGCGGTGTACATGCGCCAGAAGATCATGAGGATGTTCTCGATGCGTATGAACCAGAAGGAGAGCGACGCGAGGATCAGCCAGAAGCTGTAGACGATGGTGCCGCCGCAGAGAAGGGCCACCCCAAAGCGCACGCCCGTCAACCAGTCGGTGCGCTCTGCTTGCAGCGAGAGTGCAACCGCAAGCAGCGCGCCCCGGGGCGCGGGGCGCGAGGACGCGCCGCTCAGTCGTGCTCGTGCTCATCGGGACAGGCGTCGCTCTCGATCTGAACCGTGGAGTGGGTGATGCTGAACTCGTCGCGCAGCGCGCGTTTGATGATGTTCATGATGTGGCCGGTGTCGGCGTCCTCGCGAATCCGCGCGTGCAGGGTCACCATCGGGCGTTCCACGGTGAGTGACCATGCGTGGACGTGATGCACTTCCTCGACCGCGGGAATCAGCGCAGTCAGATGTTCCTTCAATGCATCGACGTCGATGTGTGTCGGTACGCCTTCCAGGAGGATGTGTCCGGCCTGCCCGACGAGGCGCCAGGCGCTGCGCACGAGGATGATCGCCACCAGCATCGAGAGAAGTGCATCGATGGGCATCCATCCCGTGAGCAATATGACGAGACCCGCTACGAGGGCGGCGACGGATCCGAGTAGATCTCCCACGACGTGAAGGAGCGCCCCGCGCATGTTCAGATTCGTGCCGCTGCCGCTCAGTACGGCGAAGGCAATGAGGTTGATGACGAGCCCGATCAGCGCCACTGCGAGCACCGGCGCGGCGAGCACGCTCACGCTCTGGTTCAGGCGCTCGATGGCCTCCAGCACGATCCACAGGGCGATGATCGCCACGGCGATGCCGTTGACGAACGCCGCAAGGACCTGAAAGCGGTGATAGCCGTAGGTGAGTTTCTCGTCATGGCTGCGGCGTGAAAGGCGAAAGGCGTACCACGCAAGACCGATGCCGAATGCGTCGGTGAACATGTGGCCGGCATCGGCGAGCAGGGTCAGCGAGCCTGCATAGAGTCCCGCCACCACCTCCACAAAGGCGAAGCCCCCCGTCAGGCACATGACCGCGAGCAGCCGACGCTCGTTGGCGCTATGGGCGTGATCGGCGTGATCGTGATTCATACGCTTCGGCCGGCTTCAGTTGGGGGCATCGAGCGTGGCGGCGAGGCCCGCTTCCCGCACCGGAACACGATAGGTCTTGGACAGTGCGTTGACGGAAATGGCGGCGTCGTCCACCACACCCTCTACAAGAGCTCGATGCCGAATATGAGGTGAAGCCCAGCGAAGAAGATGACGGTCGCGATCATGCCGCCAACGATGATCACGCCGATGGTGAGCGCGGTGACGGAGTTGACGATGTCGTCCTCCTCTTCGCCTGCCTGGGCCACCGGCCGCTGCAATAACCTCGAGACGCCCGCAATGATCAGCACGAAGATGCCGAACGCCACCAGGTATGAGAGCCAACGGGTCACGGAGATGCCACCTGCTGCTCGAGACGTTTCATCATCCTGAGCGCGCTCTCCTGTCCCTGGTAGTAGCCCGGAACGTACTCACGCTCGTAGTAGCCGAGCTCGCGGTAGAACTCGCGGGCGCCGAAGTTGAGCGCGCGCACCTCGAGCACGATGCGGAAGGTGCCCGCCACCCTTGCAGTCTCCTCCAGCCATTCCACCAAGCGACGGCCGAGCCCGCTGCGGCGACGGTCGGGGGTCACCGCAAGCAGACTCAAATGGGCGTGCCTCTGGTGATACTCCATGATAGCGAACGCGGCGATGGGACCTGCCGCCACCCTTCGCGCCACCAGCACCACGCTTTCCGGGTGCCGGATCATCCCCAGGACCCGACGCGGAACCCAGCTCCAGCCGAGCCCCTCCTCGACGTAGTCCCGCGACATGCGGGCAATTTCGCGAGCATCGCTCGGGAGGGCAAGGTGGAGACCATAGTCGCTCGGGCGCTGCATGGCCCGATTATGCCCAAACGAAGCGCGACTTGCCCAGAAGTCGATCAGGATGCGGGACGCGGGGATCTTTCGCCCTGCCCACTGCTTCCAACGATGGATCAGACTTGAAACAATTGGCGCTGTCCTTCCGAGTATTTGTGGAGATGCAGTGACACAGCAGTTGGCCCGTTCTTGTACACGTGCGAGTGCTTGCCTGGTCCTCGCTGGATGCCTGCTGCTTGCAGCATGCGATGGGGGCAATGGTGGTGTGCCCGGAGCCGGTGGCAGTACATCACCTCTAGCGTCGCCGACCTTTCCGTTAAAGGACGATCCGGTGCCGGGTACGTTTGAGGTCTCTCTGGCGTTTCCTAGCTTAGGATTTGCCTCGCCGCTGTTTCTTGCGGGCGTTCCCGGAGAGAGCCGGGTGGTGGTCGTGGAGCAGGGGGGGCTGATTCACGTCTTCGCCAACGATTCGGCTGCACAAACGACGGCGGTCGTGCTGGATCTGGCCGCCTCCATCGTTTTCGGCGGCGAGCTCGGATTGCTCGGCCTCGCCTTCGATCCGGACTTCATTCGAAACCGCTTCGTCTATGTCCATTACACCGCACCGTTCCCCACGCGCTCGGTGATTGCGCGATTCACTTGGGATGCCATCCTCGACATCATCGATCCGGCGAGCGAGAAGATTCTGCTAGAGCTGCTTCAGCCCTTCGATAACCACAACGCGGGCATGCTGGCGTTTGCTGCACAGCGACGCCTGCTGATCGCGTTTGGCGACGGTGGCGGCGCCGGCGACCCGAACGACAACGGGCAGGACCAGACCACGATGCTGGGTTCGTTCCTGCGCGTCGATCCGCATCCGGCGAACCCTGCAGATCCTTATGACGTGCCCGGGGACAATCCCTTTGTCGGAACAGCGGGTGTGCCCCCGGAGATGTGGGCGTTCGGCTTCCGTAATCCGTTTCGCTTCTCGGTCGACCGCCAGACCGGTACGGTCTGGGCGGGGGATGTCGGTCAGAGCGCGCGGGAGGAGGTGGACGTGGTCGAGTCCGGTGGCAACTACGGTTGGCGGGTGTTCGAAGGCACGCTGATCTTCAACAACACGGGCAACACCTTACCCCCCGACGCATTCACACCGCCGATACTCGACTATTCGCGCAATCTCGGAATCTCCGTCATCGGTGGCTACGTCTATCGCGGCGCGCGATTGCCGTCGTTACATGGTGCGTACATCTACGGCGACTTCGGCACGGGCACCATATGGGCGCTCGTGTACGACGGGACCAATGTGGTGCGAAACGACGTGATAGCGAACGTGCCTGCGATTACCTCCTTCGGCGAGGACAACGACGCAGAGCTGTTCGTGATCTCGGGCAACGGCATGCTCTTCTCACTGTCTGAAAGTGCGGCAGGAAGCACTGACGTGCCTCCCGCGACGCTTTCGGCCACGCGAATCTTCTCCGATCTCACGACGCTGACCCCAGCGGAGGGCTTCTTCGAATACGGCATGAACGCGCCGGGTTACCTCGACGGTGCGACAGGGAGACGCTGGTTCGGCATTCCCCCCGACACCACCGCTGGGTTCTCTGACACCGGTCCATGGACGTTTCCTGTGGGCTCCATGTTCGTCCAGCATCTCGAGCTCGATCTGACGGGAGGTGTGCGGCCGGTCGAGACCCGCGTGCTGATCAAGCGCGAGCGGGACATCGCGGGCTACAGCTATCGCTGGCGCAGCGACGGCTCGGATGCCGACTTGTTGGCGGGGGGATTCATCGAAAATCTGGATCTCGCTATGGGAGGTATGCAGACCTACGAATATCCGGCTCGCACGGACTGCAACGACTGCCACAATGCGCCTGCGGCGGGTGAAGTGCTGGGAGTCATCACACGCCAGTTGAACCGCGAGAATCCAGCGGGCACCGACAATCAGCTCGACGAGCTCAATTCCGCCGGATTGTTCAGCACGGACATCGGGCCGGCCGATATGCTCGAGGCGTATGTTGACCCGTTTGACGCCGTAGAGGATCTCGAGAGCCGCGCGCGCACCTACCTCGCAGCGAATTGCGCGCAATGCCATCAGCCGGATGGTGGCAGCGGCGTTGCGTTGGACCTGCGCTTCGACACGGCGAACGTGGATATGAACGCCATCGACGTGGTGCCGTCCGCAGGGGATCTCGGTATCGTGGGTGCGCGCATCATCGCTTCGGGTAGCAAGGAGGCGAGCGTGTTGTGGGAGCGCATCAGCCGCGTCGACGATTTCCGTATGCCAACCGTCGTACGACATACCATCGACACCGCCGGGGTCGACCTCATCGGTCAGTGGATCGACGCCCTATAGAGGGTGCATGAAGGGAGCAAGGATGTTGACGGAGATCAGCAGTCGGTCAGGCGACGTTAGGTACTAGAGTTTCAGATCGAGGGTTATTGGGACAACCTCTAGAGCCGCTCGCGCACCAAACTCAGCTAACGGTCCAGGTGTGTCCGCTCTCGAGGAGCCGCTGGAGATCGGCATCGTCGCGTTTGTCTCTCACGGCGTCGCGCTGCTTGTAGATCTCCGTGACCAGCGTAGGCCCGGGATCGCAGTAGAGGACGCCGAGGGCCGTCGGGAAGTCCTGCTCATCCATGCTGAGGAGCATCTGAGCGATCAACGGATTCGTCTCGTCGTGGATCAGCACATCGTCCATCGTCGCGCCGCCCTTGCTCGGCTCGACTACCTCGAGGCGCATGGTCTGTGGATCCAGACGAATACCTTTCTCCCGGTCTTTGCCGAACAGCAATGGCTTGCCGTGCTCGGCCCTGAGCTGGCGATCGTGCGCCTGCTTGCGATTCGTGAAGCTCGCGAATGCCTCGTCGTTGTAGACGTTGCAGTTCTGGAAAATCTCCACGAAGGACGCACCCCGATGCGCGTGAGCCCGGACGAGAACTTCTTCCAAGTGCTTGCCGGCCGTGTCGAACGAGCGCGCCACGAAGCGTGCACCGGCGCCAAGGGCCAGTCGACAGGCTGCCATTGGATTGTCCACCACCCCTTCCGGCGTCGAGGGTGTGCGCTGGCCGATGACCGAGGTGGGGGAGTACTGGCCCTTCGTGAGCCCATAGACGCCGTTGTTGAATAGCAGAATCTGTAGATCGACGTTGCGTCTCAGGGTATGAATAAGATGATTTCCACCGATGCTCAGCGCATCGCCGTCACCGGTGATGACCCAAACGTCGAGCTCGGGATTGGAGAGCTTGATACCGGTGGCCACCGCCGGGGCACGCCCATGAATCGTGTGGAAACCATAGGTGCTCATGTAATACGGAAAGCGTGCCGCGCAGCCGATACCCGACACGAACACGAGATTTTCTCGAGCGATGCCGAGGCGGGGGATCGTCTTTTGTACCGTTTTCAAAATCGCGTAGTCGCCGCAGCCAGGGCACCAGCGCACCTCCTCGTCGGAAGCGAGATTCTTCGCGGTCAATTCGTTTTTCAATTGAATGCCGGCTTCACTCATCGCAAGCGCTCCCGTATGGCGTGCTCCAGCTCGTCGATGCGAAATGGCTGGCCGTTCACTTTTTGAAGTCCTCTCGCGTCGAGGACGAACTCACCGCGCAGCAGGCGCAGAAACTGCCCCTTGTTGAGCTCCGGCACCAGCACGCGATCGAAGCGTCCCAGCAGCTCACCCAGATTTCCGGGCAATGGCCAGAGGTGGCGCACGTGGATGTGTGAGACATCGAGACCCTCGGCGCGTGCGCGGCGCACGGCCTGATGAATCGCGCCATAGGTCGAACCCCAGCCCACCACGGCGAGGCGGCCCTGATCCTCGCCCTGGGCCACCTCCTGCTCCGGGAGGTCACGCACGATCCGTTCGATCTTGGCGGTGCGCAGGTCCGTCATGCGTTGATGATTGTCGGGCTCATAGGACACTAGACCGGTGATGTCTTCCTTCTCCAGACCTCCGAGGCGATGTTCGAGCCCCGGGGTACCGGGGACCGCCCACGCACGGGCAAGTGTCTGGGAATTGCGCGCAAAGGGCTGATAGCTCTTGGATCCGGCGCGTGCAAATGGGGCTTCGATTGCGTCATAGTTCGAGAGGTCGGGAATCCGCCAGGGGGTCGCGGCATTGGCGAGATAGCCGTCGCTCAGAATCATGACCGGGGTCATGTAGCGCACCGCCAGTCGGACGGCTTCGATCGCGACATCGAAGCAGTCACCCGGGAATGCCGGTGCGATCACGGGAATGTGCGCGTCGCCGTGGCGTCCGAACAGCGCCATCTCGAGATCGGACTGCTCGGTCTTGGTGGGTAATCCGGTGGAAGGTCCGGCGCGCTGATGATCGATGACCACTAGGGGAAGCTCGGCGGAGATGGCGAGCGAGATGCCTTCCTGCTTCAGAGAGATTCCGGGCCCCGAGCTCGACGTGACCCCCAGCGATCCGGCGAACGATGCACCCACCGCCGCGCAGACCGCCGCAAGCTCGTCCTCGGCCTGGAAGGTGACGACGTCGAATTCCTTGCGCGCCGCAAGCATGTGCAACAAGTTCGATGCAGGGGTGATGGGATACGACGCGAACACGATTGAGAGATCGGCGAGACGTCCCGCCATCAGAAGTCCCCAGCCCATTGCCTCTGTGCCGGTGGCACGTCGATAAAGCCCCGGTTCGAGCTTGGCCGCCGGCACCTTCCAGGTCTGAACCCCTTCGGGTAGCTCCACGGTCTCTGCGTACGATCTGCCGGCCTTCAGAGCGCTGAGGTTTGCTTTCAGGATGTCGTCCTTGCCGGCGAACTTCTCGACCAGCGCTTCCTCCATGGGCTCGAGGTCCCGCTCGAACAGCCACGCCACCAGTCCCAGCACCCACATGTTGCGGCTGCGTAGCGCCGCGCGGTGGGTGAATCCGAACGGTTTCAGGAGCGCTTGAATGTGCTTGGAGACGTCGACTGCGATGATACGGTAGGCGTCGAGGGAGCCGTCATCGAGTGGATTGGTCTGGAACCCGGCTCGACGCAGAAATCGATCGTTGAACGTACCGGAATCGACGATCAGAAGACCGCCTTCATAGAGCGTGCCGAGATCTGCCTTCAACGCGGCAGGATTCATGGCGACGAGCACATCCACCCCATCTCCGGCGGTGGTGATGTCGTCGGAACCGAAATCGATCTGGAACGCGGAGACGCCTGCGATGGAACCGGCGGGCGCGCGGATCTCCGCCGGGAAATCCGGCATCGTGGCAAAGTCGTTGCCGGCGGTGGCCGTGGCTTCGGTGAACTCCGCGCCGGCGAGCTGCATGCCGTCGCCGGAATCGCCCGCGAAGCGCACCACCACGTCGCTGAGCACGCTGGTGGGCCTCTTGTTCGTGGCGGTGAGCGGTGTCTTGCTAGCGTCGTTCATGTGTCTCAAGGTGCTGATGTAGGTGCTAATGTGGGCAATGGCCGCTCGCGAGGTGGTTGGGCGACCCAAAAGAGCCCGGTATTTTAATGCCATCCTGCGTGATGTGCGCTGCTCATTTATTCCTAGCTTATTCCTCGAAACATACGGCGCCCGATGCATAATGCGTCTGAACGGTGCTGAATCAAGGGAGGGAAGAATGAAACCAATTCACACGCTGTTCGGGCTGTTGATCGCACTCCTGTTGCCGGGCGCGGGCGTTGCCGATTCCAGCGGTGGCGGCGGCATGTCCGGGCCGTCGATGCCCGCGGTCCAGCGCTCTCCGGAGGCCCTCGCCCAGGATTACTACAAGCAAGGTGTGAAGCACAAGAAGCGGGCGTGGCGCCAAGAGGAACGCGCACTCGAGGAGGACTCCGAGAAGGGCCGTGACAAGCGACTGGCTCGGGCTCAGCGCGAGTACAAAAAGGCCATAAGCGAATACAACCGCGCGCTCGGGCTGAATCCTCGGTTGTACCTCGCGATGAATGAGCTCGGCTATGCGTTGCGGAAAACGGGTGACTATCCAACCGCCGTTCGCGCCTACAACTCGGCCTTGCGCCTGAAGCCGGATTTCTCACAGGCCATCGAGTATCGCGGCGAGGCGTTCCTCGCGCTTGGGCTGCTCGAGGAAACCAAGGACGCCTACATGAGCCTCTTCCGTCTCGAGCGCGAGCAGGCCGACAAGCTCATGGCGGCGATGCAGGCCTGGATTCAGGAACAACGAGCCGCTGACGCCGACACCGAGGTGCTGAGTGAATTCGAGCAGTGGGTGGCAGAACGAAACGAGCTGGCCGGCCAGAACCAGAGTCTGTCGATGAATAACGCCCGGCACTGGTAATTTGTCGCGCACCCTTACGGCCTGGCCGCGCATTTTCGCGGCCTGGGTCGTCGTTGCAGGGCTCACCGCGTCTGAGAGTCACGCTGTCGATTCAGACGATCTGTTGCGCCTGCCTGCAGGATTCCCCACACCGAAAATTCCCGCAGACAATCCCATGAGCGCCGCGAAAGTGGCCCTCGGGCGGCGACTCTTCTATGACGTGCGCCTGTCGCTCAATCGTTCGATGAGCTGCGGAAGCTGCCACCGCCAACAGCTCGCCTTCACGGATGGACGCCGGCGTGCCATTGGCGCCACCGGTCAGAGCCATCGACGCAACACGCCGACGCTGGCGAACGTTGCGTACGCTGCGAGCCTCGGCTGGGCGAATTCCGAGATCCACCGTCTCGCGGATCAACACCTGATTCCCATGACGAACCGCAACCCAATTGAGCTCGGGTTCGATCAGGTGCTGGACGCGCGACTCATCGAACTGAATGCCGACCCGATCTATCGTGCGCTGATCGCGTCTTCGTTCGATGGCCGCGCGAATCTCGATCTGGACCGCATCGCGCAGGCGATCGCAAGCTTCGTGAGAACACTCATCTCTGGAAACTCGGCGTTCGACCGGCTGCTCTACTTCGATGAGCGCAAGGCCATGAGCGCGCCCGCGATACGGGGCATGAAGCTGTTCTTCTCGGAGCGGTTGGGCTGCGCGGAGTGTCACGCGAGCTTCGCTCTATCGGGTCCCGTAACATTCGAGGGTGCGCCCGCGACGGCTCCGGTTTTTCACAACACGGGACTCTACGACCTTGGCGCCGGGAGCTATCCCCGTGACGATACGGGTCTCTTTGAGCTTACGAATTCACGTGAAGACATGGGGTCGTTTCGCGCGCCCTCGCTTCGCAATATCGAGCTGACCGCGCCGTACATGCATGACGGCAGCATCGAGACCCTCGAAGGGGTGATCGAGCACTACGAGCGCGGCGGGCGGCTGATCGCGTCGGGACCCCATGCCGGCGATGGCTCCATGAACCGCTACAAACGCTCTCGGGTGGGTGGATTCGAGCTCGGCGGAGAAGAGAAAAGTGAGCTGCTCGCGTTTCTGCGTGCGCTCACCGACGTGCAATTCATCGCGGATCCGCGCTTTGCAGATCCATGGGTATACGATTGACATAGGCTCGGTTCGCAGCACCATCCTCGAATGACGTTGGGTGGGCCACGGGTGCGTGTGGTTTATCATCGCGTCAAACTTGGTTGGACTCGGCATGGCTTCATTTCACCGCAGTGCCTGCACATGGGGATTGGCTTGCCTGGTGTTGCTCTGTTCGCAGGGGGCAGTGTCGAGAGATTTCCGCTTCGCAGGCGCAGATGGGATTCTCGACACCACCCTGTCCTACGGACTCATGGTGCGGTTGGAGGATCGTGATCCCGGTTTGATTGCGATCTCCAGCGGCGGAAGTGCGTCCAATGCGAACGGTGACGACGGCAACCTGAATTACGACAAGGGCATTGTCTCGAACATGGTTCGTGCACACACGCAGATGGCCATGACCTGGGGCCGCGTCGGCCTTTACGTGAATGGATCGGCCTTCTACGACTACGAAAACGATCGCAACGATCGCAAACGCACGGATCTCTCGTCACGGACGAAGGACAGCATCGGCAAGGGTGCCGAGGTACGGGAAAGTTATTTGAGCGCGCGTTTCCTGCTCAAGGGCATGCCGATACAGATTCGCGCCGGTGACCAGATCATCAATTGGGGCGAGACCTCGTTCATTCGCGGTGGTGTGGGGGTGATCAACGCATTGGACCTGGTGAGCGTGCTGCAGCCGGCCAGCCGGCCGCAGGACTTTCGAATCCCCCAGGGCATGGTGTGGGGTGCGGCCAATCTGACCGAGAACTTCGCGTTGGAGGCCTATTACCAGTACGAATGGGAACGCTCCGACTTTCCACCCGTGGGCAGCTACTTCTCTCCGATTGATCTGATCGGCGCCGCTGGTCTTGGTGGCGCAATGCTCGGCGCAGGACGGATATCGGATCTCGGCACGGATCTCGATGCGCACTTCGCGTTGCCCGACGGCACGCTGGGCTTCGATCCAGACTTCCTCAGGATACCCGGCGGCGAACGGGACGATGCAAAAGATGGCGGTCAATACGGCGTGGCACTGGTGGTGGTCACTCCGAGCGCCAACGCGCTCAAGCTCGGGCTTCACTACATCCGCTACCACAGCCGCCTTCCGCTGCTGGAGGGGCGCACGGCCGATGCACAGGCCGTGGCGCGAACGTCTTCCGCCGCGGTCGCCGCGCGCGCCGCCGGGCTCGCACCCATCTATGAGGCGCAGGGCCTGAGCCCGGCTGAAGCCGCTGCCGCGGCATTGGCGGCATCCCAGGATCTTACGCTCAGTGAGTACGCCAACCAGGCACGTTATTTCGCGGTCTACCCGGAGGACATCGATGTCATTGGGGTGACCTTTAATACGGCCACAGTCGGCACCGGGACACTCTTCTCAGGGGAGATTTCTCACCACTTCGACTTTCCGTTTCAGGTGGCTGTGGAGCCGGTGCTCAATGCGACGTTGTCGCCGGTGCTGTTCGATCCTGCGATCGGCAGCGGCGTGCTGGGGGATTTCGGCCCCGACGAGGTGGTCCCGGGCGTCCAGCGGCTGGATCGAACGCAGTCGACGCTGGAAATCGCACAGCTCTTCACGCGCAGACTCGGCGCGGATCAGATCGTTGTGAGCGCGGACGTGGCATGGAGTCGTGTCCACGACATCACGGATGCCGACGTCGTGCCATTGCAGGGAGCGGGAGCCGCCGATGCCAACTCGTTCGGCTATCGGTTGACTGCAGTGGCGCGTTACTCTGGCATCCTAGGCGCCGTCAATCTCATACCGAGGATCATCTTCACGCACGATTTCAAAGGCACCACTCCGGCGCCGGTGAGCACCTTTCTCGAGGATCGCAAGACGGTCAGCATCGGTGTGGGGGCGAGCTACATCAACAAGGTCACGTTCGATTTGAGCTACACCGCCTTTTTCGGTGCGGGACGTCGCGATGGGCTCAATGATCGCGACTTCCTGCGCGTCCAGCTGACGTATTCATTCTGATGACGAGAATCCTCGGATCGGTCTTCCTGCTGTGCCTTGTGTTTTCCGGCGCTCCTGGGAATGCGGCCGTGTCCGTATCCGAGGCGGGGCGACTCGATGCCGAGTTGACCCCCGTTGGGGCCGAGCGCACGGGCAATCTCGAGGGCACGATTCCGCCTTGGACAGGGGGTATCCAGGGTCCGCCCGAGCACTTCGTGAAGGGCCAGCACGAGGTGGATCCGTTTTCGGACGACCAGCCGCTCCACACCATCACTGCAGAGAACGTAGCGGACTATGTGGAGCGTTTGAGCGAAGGTCAGAAGGCGTTGCTCGCGGCGAATCCAGATACGTGGCGCATGCACGTCTATCAATCGCGACGTACCGCCTCATATCCCGAGTTCGTCTATGACGCGATTCGCGCCAATGCAACACGCGCCGAGTTCGTCGCCACCGGCAAGCAGGGTGTCTCGGGTTCGATCGTCAGCTCCCCGTTTCCGATTCCGCGCAATGGCGTGGAGATCATCTGGAACCACAGCCTTCGCTGGCGGGGCATTCGCATCAGTCGTGCCGAGGGCAGCGCGGCCGTCACACGCAGGGGCAATTACCGAGTGACTCTGAGTGAGCAGGACTTCGCATTTCCCTATGGAATCGCCGACATGACGCGATACAAGGTGAAATATCCGGAGCTGATGTTCGCTGCCAAGTCGAAATTCATTGCACCTTCGCTCCTCGCGGGAGACGGCTTGCTCGTGCTCGAGCCCATCAACCAAACGGACAATCCGCGTAAGGTCTGGCAGTACCGGCACCAGAGTAGTCGCATTCTCCGCTCACCGCATTTTGCATACGGGGTCCCGGCGCCGAGCACCGATGGCTTGCGCACGGTGGACGAGTTTGGCTTGTTCAACGGCCCGACGGATCGTTTCGACTGGGAATTGCTCGGCAAGCGCGAGCTCTACATTCCCTACAACGCCTACCGTCTGCACTCGGGGCGAATCGGCTATTCGAACATCCTGCATCGCCGACACCTCAATCCCGAATTGGCTCGATACGAGCTGCACCGGGTGTGGGTGGTGGAAGCTCGTCTGAAGGCTGGGCAACAGCACGTGTATTCGCGTCGAACATTCTACGTCGACGAAGACAGTTGGCAGATCGCAGTGAGCGACACCTATGACATGGACGGTGCGCTCTGGCGTGCGGCCGAGGCACATGCCGTGAACTTCTACACGGTGCCCGTGGTGTGGTCGACCCTCGAGGTGTTCTACGACTTGAAGCAGCAGCGATACCTGGTCAATGGCCTCGACAACAAGCGTCATGCGTATCGCTTCGACACGGAAATCGATCCGCGGGAGTTCAGTCCCAATGCGCTGAATTACTATGTGCGCTAAGGCAATCGTCCGCACAAAGGCTAGGTTTGCGCTCGCGAGCACACTCTTTGCAACGGCGTGCGTTGGCTGGGCAACGGAGCTCTTGCCTGATAGCGCACCGGACGGGCTCCAGATCACCCTGACACTCTCATGTGATTTCGACGACGATTTCTGGGATGTAGCGCTGTTGTACGGGGCGGACGTTCCCATGAACCTGAGCTACCGTGACGCCATGCGCCGCGAGCGTCAGCGAAACCTGATCGTCACCGCCGATGAACGTGCTGAGATCTATCGTCGGGTCAGGGAGCTTCTGTCCGGGTTTCAGCTGGGTGAGTGGAGCGACACCGAGGAAGCGTCCGATCAGGGCGAGCTCACGTTCACGGTGTCGGTGCTCCTGATCAAGCCCTCGGTGGGCCGTGTAGATAATGTCGACCTCGCCATTGACCTGACCGAAGGGCGTCCCATTCCCGCAAGGGTTCGGCGACTGTTCGATGTGCTCGGCGATGTCGATCGCCGCATGCGCCTGAATCTGAAGTGCCCTTGATTGCGTCCGGCGGTGCCTAGTTGACATCGATCCGGGTTAGTTCGACGATCGCTGCCATGGATGGGAGAAAACTCAGGGTCGCCGTTCTGGCGCTCGGTGTGGCACTGTCCATGGGTGCGTCCAAAGTCACCATCGGCCCATCGGATGCCATTCTCTGCTACGAATATGCGCACTACGACGATTCCCTCGACAGCGTTCGGCTCTGTACCCTGGTCATCAAGCTGCAGATGCTCGGGCGTATCGATCTTGCCGCCACATACGCAAACCGCGGCGTGATCCAGGCACGGCGCGGCCGCTTTGAGCGCGCGCTCAACGACTACGATCAGGCAATCCGACTGAACCCGTTGCTGCTCAATGCATGGATCAACCGCGGCAATGTTCTGGTTCGGATGAAGCGAGTCGAAGAGGCCATCACGGAGTACGACAAGGCCGTTGAATTGAGCGAAGGGCGCTCTGCGCTTACCTTTTACAATCGCGGCATTGCCCACGACAAACAGGACAACAAGGCTCGCGCTCGGCGCGATTACCTTCGCGCAGTAGAGCTGGACCCTCAGACGCGCCGTTATCGTGAAGCGCTCGAACGCACCGAGTTCGAGTAACGCCGCCACGGCTCATCCAAACTCCGCCGCATCGATGCCCGAATTCAGGCAAGCCTCAACGAGGTGAGCATTGTTGGCACTGTGCGTGCTTGCGTCGCCTGCTCGAAGGCGTAGGCGAGCTCGATCAGCCGCGCCTCCTGCCACGCCCCGGCGTAGAAGGACAGTCCCACCGGGAGTCCAAACGCATCCCCCATCGGCACCGTGATGTGAGGATAACCTGCCATCGCAGGGTACCAGGCGCTGTTGGGGCCGCCGGTGCGCGCATCGCCATTGACCAGGTCGATGCTCCAGGCCGGGGCACTGGAGGGGGCGACCAGTGCGTCGAGCGAGTGCTCGGACATCGCTTTGTCGATTCCCTCGTCACGCGATTGACGCTGCACGTTCTCGAGGGCCTTCAGGTAGATCTCGTCATCGAATGTGCCTTTCTCCTCCGCCTGAAGAAATGTCTCTTGCCCAAAGAAGACCATCTCGCGGTCGGCGTGGGAGGAGTTGTATTCGATCAGATCCGAGAGCGTGCGGGGCGATTGGTCGCGGCGGGTCTCGAGGTAACTCGCCATGTCGTTCTTCAGCTCCCACAGCAATAGCTGGAAGCTATCGCGCCTCAGGTCATCCGTTGGCTCGATCATGACGGAATCGATGACCTCCGCGCCGAGATCCCGAAGTGTCCGAATGGCATCGTTTGCCAACTCGGCAACCGCAGGATGCCGACCGAACGCACGTCGGTCGACGCCGATACGCGCGCCACGCAAGCCGTTGGGATCGAGGAACTTCGTGTAGTCCGGCGGTCGACGAGAATCCACGTCCCGGGTTGCCGAATCCCGCCCGTCTTCCGCCGCCAACGCGTTCAGCATGATGGCGGCGTCCTCCACGGTGCGTGTCATCGGGCCCGCCGTGTCCTGACTATGCGAGATGGGAATGATGCCGGTGCGACTCACCAGTCCGACAGTGGGTTTGAGACCCACGATGCCGTTCGCAGAGGACGGCGAGATGATGGAGCCGCTGGTTTCGGTGCCAATGGCGCCGGCGCAGAAATCCGCCGCGACGGCAACACCCGATCCCGAGCTCGACCCGGATGCGGAGCGGTCCAAGGCGTGAGGATTGCGGGTCAAGCCGCCGCGGGGGCTCCATCCGCTCACAGATCGAGAGGAACGGATGTTCGCCCAAGCCGAAAGATTGCTCTTTGCCAGAATGACGGCGCCGCCCGCACGCAGGCGCTCGATGAGAAAGGCATCTCCAGCAGGACGCGAATCCGCCAGTGCAAAGGAACCGGCCGTTGTGTGCATCGCATCGGCAGTGTCGATGTTGTCCTTGACC
>JAPULC010000464.1 GCA_027295305.1 Gammaproteobacteria bacterium | reverse complement strand
AGGCCGGCCATCTCGGCTTTCATCTCCTCGATCATCATCTGGTTGTCGGCTACCTTGAGCGTCAGCGCTTCGTAGTCTCCGGCATTGGAGGCGATCTGCGCACTGAGGTCATCGTTGATCCACTGCAGATTTTCCATTTCGCTCTGAAGACCACCAATCTGGTCGTACATCGCGGCAATCTGACCGTTGATTACATCGAACTGATCTTGGAAGTCATCCATTTGGAACTCGATGGCATCGACTCGGCGTACCACGGTGTTCAACTGGTTCTGGATGTCGGCGACCTCGCCCTGCACGTCGTCGACCTGCTCCTCAACCAGGCTCATCTGGCTCAGGGTGCCGTTCATGGTCGCGTTCGCCTGCTGGGCGGCATAGAGCAGGGCTGAGAGAATGTTGAAAGGTTTGCCCCTCGGCAGCTTGTTGTGACGCGCAAAGCTCGGCTCGGCGTACGTCAGCGTGAAGGCGAAAATGGTGACAACGAATACTACTCGACTCATTCCTTGT
Source organism: Gammaproteobacteria bacterium (assembly GCA_027295305.1). GTDB lineage: Bacteria > Pseudomonadota > Gammaproteobacteria > Pseudomonadales > Azotimanducaceae > JAPULC01. The sequence continues at coordinate 5,840 of JAPULC010000464.1, read as the reverse complement.
TCCCTCCGAGTGTGGATTGCGCCTCCGTAGGTCCCACATATAAAACATAGCAGTCACATGGATGACGTCATGCGGGAGATCGTCCATTCGTCGGGTGCGATTGGGCTGATTTTTCGCAACTCGACGAGCGCGAGGGTGCCTGCCTTCCCAACCTCTTGCGGTTGGGCCGATAGAAGTGCGGCGCGCCCTATCTGAATCGTTGGGGATCGTTGTGCGCGTTTGGAACCGCCATCGCGCCCGTGCTGCGCATCAGGTCCTTGGCATGCCCAGGGCAGACGCTACAATTGCAATGAGGCATCGCCGATGGCTAGAACCAGAATACGAGTTGTAGAGAAATATAAGCCATTGAAATACAAAGGAAACACTGAGAATACCTCTCCGAAGCAGCCCCTGAGATCGGAGCGGCGGCGCACTACCGTCGCTTCCGGATTGGCTATAGTTTCATCCATGGACGAGGGGGCACTGGACGGACTCAACCGCTCGCTCGACGACATGGTCGAGCTCCTCGAAAGGGAGATCGAGCGATTGAAGGCCTCTCTCGAGTTCTATCGACTTTCGGATAGTCCGAACCGAGAGGAGCAGATTCGCTTCCACGTTCGCCAGATCGATCAGCGCCAGGATGCGTTGGAAGACCTGCGCTCGATGCGAGAAAACTAGCGCGTTCTTGTCCGAAATTGGCCATCCGTGGCCGTTCCTCTTCCGCTTCCGCAGAAAACTAGCTCGCAAGGCGCCCGATCAAACCTTCGACGGCACTGTCCTCGGGCGACATTGCGCCGAGACGTTTGAGTGTGCCGAGCCCGCCGGGATTGGCGACATTGATCTCGAGCAGCCATTTGCCGGCAACGTCCAACGCGCAATAGCTCACGCCCCATTGTTTCAGGAACGGCTCGAGCGCGGACACTAGACGCTCGTCGCCGGTCGAAAGTGCGCAGTTGACGGCCTGTCCGCCGGTGTTCAGATTGCCGCGATGGTCGGGTCCGCGAACGCGCTTGTATTGACCGACGACACGATCGCCCGACAGAATAATGCGTTTCTCCTCGCTGGCTTCTTCCAGATAGCGTTGCACGAGGCAGTAGTCTCGTTCGCCATGTCCGGTGAGGCGCGCGACGATGGGCCTCAGATTGGTGTCGTCGCGGGTGACGAGGAACACGTCTCTGCCGAAGCTGCCCGCGGGAGTCTTGAGCACCCACTTTCCAGCGTCGCGGCAGACCCGCTCGACGATCCAGTCGGCGTCGTTCGACAGGTGGGTCTCCGGAGTCGACACCTCGGAAGGCAGTGCGCTCAGCAGGATCTTGCCGTGCAGGAAGACGTATGCGTCCACGGAATTGACGAGAGGTGTCGCGGCTTCCACGAGCTTGAGGAGCTGCACCTTGTCCAGGAAGCTCTCGCGCCGGCCGAAGCCCATGAGCCAACAGGCGTCGAGCTCGAACAGGTTCACGGCGCGCTCGCCATCGCGTGCATACACGCTGCGATCCGTCAGACACAGCGTATCGGTGATGCACGCGTGCGTCGTCCATCCGGCACGTTCGAACGCAGCGCTCATGAGCTCATAGTTCTCATGGCCGACCTCGACATGGGTCTCGGGAAGCAGAAATCCGATCGCGGGCATCAGCGGCGTCACTTACGTCGTCTTGAAAAGCTCATGATAAGATCGCACGTTAGGTTCCAATAGGACACCGCCAGGACGTACTCATGCAGCTGGCCGATCACACCCTCCCGCCTGAGCAGATTCCGGAGTATTTTCCTGCACCTCTCGGCGCCGAGCGCAGGCGTGAGCTGCGCGAGGAAATCAAGGCGCGACTTGCCGAGCGCAACGCCGTTCTCGTGGCCCACTACTATGTCGACGGAGAGGTTCAGGACCTTGCCGAGGAAACCGGCGGCTGCGTCTCGGATTCACTTGAGATGGCGCGTTTCGGTCGTGATCATCCCGCCGAGACCCTCGTGGTGGCCGGCGTTCGGTTCATGGGTGAAACCGCCAAGATCCTCTCGCCCGAGAAGATCGTGCTCATGCCGACGCTGGAGGCCACCTGCTCCCTCGACCTCGGTTGCCCGCCTGACGAGTTCTCGGCGTTCTGCGACGAGCACGCCGATCGAACCGTGGTGGTCTATGCAAATACCTCGGCTGCGGTCAAAGCGCGCTCCGACTGGGTGTGCACCAGCAGCATCGCGGTGGACCTGGTGGAGCATCTGCAGTCACAGGGCGAGAAAATTCTCTGGGCGCCGGACAAGCACCTCGGTCACTACATCCAGGAGCGAAGTGGTGCCGACATGCTGCTGTGGAATGGGTCATGCGTGGTGCACGAGGAGTTCAAGGCACAGGGAGTGCGCGACCTGATGGCGGTATACCCCGATGCAGCGGTGCTCGTGCATCCGGAAGCGCCTGCCGGGGTGATCGATCTCGCGGACGTCGTGGGTAGCACGAGCCAGATTCTGAAGGCCGCACAAGAGCTTCCCAACGATACGTTCATCGTCGCTACCGACCGTGGGATGTTTCACAAGCTGATGCAGAAGGCACCGGGCAAGCGCTTCGTCATTGCGCCCACAGCGGGGCATGGGGCGACGTGCAAGAGCTGCGCCCACTGCCCTTGGATGGCAATGAATGAGCTTACGACCCTAGCGCAGACCCTCCGCGGTGCCGAGAACGGTGAAAACGAAGTGCACGTGGACCCGGAGCTCGGGCGGCGTGCGATGGTTCCGCTTCAGCGGATGCTGGAATTCTCGCGCACGTAGTGCGCGTGGTGCCAGGCACCGTGTGCCTGGCAACATTCCCCCTAGCCCTTCAACTCTTCACGAATTTCCATGAAGTCACGCAGGCGTTGATTGAGCTTCGCCTCGAGCTTTGGATTGTCCTTGACGAGACGCAGCGCATACTGCAAATGCTGCATGGCATTCTGCAGGTCGCCGCGTAGTTGGTAAAACTCGGCTCGGGCGCGATGCACACCGACGATGTCACCTGCAAGACCCGACACCTCGGCAAGGGAGTACCACACGTCCGGATCGGTGGGACGCTCCTTTGCCAATTGCTCGAGGGTAGCTTCCGCTTCTCGATAGAGCTGCGCCCCCACGAGCGCGTCGGCAAGATAGGTGGACACGGCGAGGTTGCCGGGGTTGATGGTGAGCTGTCGGCGCAGCCTGCTGGCGGCCTGACGATGCAACCCCTGAGCGTCCAGCAGCTGTGCCTCGGCGAGCACGTAGGTCAGGCGTGTGGGATCCTCGGCGAGTAACGGCGCCAGCGCAAACACGCCCTCGTCGGCGCGTCCGGAGCGTGAGAGTGCAAGTGCGAGCCCGTAGCGGCTCGCTTCCGGAAAGGGCGTGCTCTCCCGCTCGAGCTCCGCCTCGAACATCTTCACGGCGTTGGCGGGGGTATCCGCCGCGTACAGAAGCACGCGGGTGCGCATGAGATGGTACTCCAAGCTGTCCGGGTACTCCCTGCGAGGGAACTGCGCGGCCTGGTTGCGTGAATCTGCGATGCGTCGTTCGGTCAATGGATGTGTGAGCAGAAACTCCGGCGGCCTGCGTTGAAAGCGCGCAGCGCGCTGCATGCGCTGGAACATCGCCGCCATGCCGTCGGGATCGAAGTTGGCGCGCGCGAGGGTATTGATGCCGATGCGGTCCGCTTCGGTTTCCCGGCCGCGGCTGTATCGCATTGCGTTCGATTGCGCGAGGCCCTGGGTGGTGGACAGCGCTGCCATGCCGGCGTCGCCTCCGACGGTGGCCATGACCACGGCGCTCGCGAGGAGGGCTGCGAGATACGGTAACGTTTGCTTTTTCTGCTCTTCGATGCCGCGCGCGAAATGACGCTGGCTCAGGTGCGCGAGCTCGTGCGCCAGAACGCCTACGAATTCGTGCACCGTCATTGCGTTGAGATACAGTCCCAGGTTGAGTCCCACGATTCCGCCAGGCACAGCGAAGGCGTTCAGCGCGCTGCTTCGAATGAGCACCACGTCCAAGCGCCGATCGTAGAGCTCGCTGTGCTGTGCAAGCTGGTAGATGAGATGCTCGCTGTAGTCCTTGAGCTCGGGGTCGGGGCTGGTGGGCGCCTGGGCGCGGAGGCTGCGAAGAAATGCCTGGCCGAGGCGCCGCTCGGTGTCGGGGGAGACGATGGCGGAGATGCCGTCGCCGAGGCGTGGGAGCTGATTTTCGGGTACAGCCAAGGCCTGCGGCGCGAGCCCGCACAGCGCGAACACCGCAATGATGTTCAGGTAACGCACTGTCCCACGTAGTGCATAAATAAGAAGGCTCCAATCTCGCATCGAATCACGGAACAACCGAAGTGAAAACCGCTCCGCTGTAGCGCAAGTGCCCAGCGGGGCCCCTCCGCCGCAATCGCCTAACGGTGAGACCGCCGATATACTAACTCGTTCTTCCATTCACGGTGCAAGATCGACCGATGCCCCCGGAACCCGCGGTTCTCGACGTCTGTGGACTGAATTGTCCCATGCCGCTGCTGAAGGCGAAGAAGGCGCTGAACGAGATGGCCTCGGAAGAGCTTCTGCAGGTTATTGCCACCGACCCGGGATCGGTGCGTGACTTCGAGGTATTTGCTCGTCAGAGCGGCAACCAGCTGGTGGAGCACCACATCGAAGAGGGTAAGTATTTCTACTTGCTGCGCAAACGATGAAATTTCTGGAGGTCATCGGCACTTGGCTCAACCGCCACTTCGCGAACGAAGAGGCGATCTATCTCGTGGTCTTCATCATCGTGAGCATGGTGGTATTGCTCACCATTGGGCAGATGCTGGCCCCGGTGTTCACGGGATTGATCATCGCCTTTCTGCTGCAGGGGCTGGTGACGTCGCTCGTGCGTTTCAAAGTGCCGCAGATCCTGGCGGTGAACCTCGCGTTTCTACTCTTTCTTGGCGCGCTCATCGCGGCGGTTCTGTTCATCTTCCCAATCATCTCGCAGCAGGGTTACGCGTTTCTGAATTCGCTTCCCGAGATCCTTGGGCAACTGAAGACAACCCTCCAGCAACTGCCCGCTCGTTATCCGGGACTGCTCTCCGAGGCGCAGGTGAGCGCATGGCTCGACGTGGCGATTGCGGAGCTCTCGCAGATCGGCCCGCGCTTCGTTCAGTATTCGCTGGCCTCGTTGCCCTCGCTGATGGTTCTGTTCATCTACTTCATCCTTGTGCCCATTCTGGTGTTCTTCTTCCTGAAGGACCGGCGCTCGCTGATGGCCTGGTTCCAGTCTTTGCTTCCCGCAGAACGACCGCTGCTGGATCAGGTGGGTGCGGTGATGAGTCGCCAGATGGCGAACTACGCGCGAGGCAAGGTGGTGGAGATCATGATCGTGGGCGTTGTCACTTACATCGCATTCGCGCTGCTCGGCCTGAAATATGCCGCTTTTCTGGCGCTGATCGTCGGGATCTCGGTGATCGTGCCGTTCATCGGTGCCGCCGTGGTGACCGTTCCGGTGGCACTCCTCGGTTTCGTACAGTGGGGCTGGTCGCTGGAATTCGCGTATATGATGATCACCTACTCGATCATCCAGGCGTTGGACGGCAACGTGCTGGTTCCGATCCTGTTCTCGGAGGCCGTTGACTTGCATCCGGTGACCATCATTGTCGCAGTGCTCGCATTCGGCGGACTCTGGGGCCTTTGGGGGGTGTTCTTCGCCATCCCACTGGCTACCCTCATCAAGGCCATCTACATCGCCTGGCCACGTCAAGCGGTGGCGGAGGCCGCAGACTAGCTAGTTCCTGTCCCGAAAGGGACAGGAACTAGCGTCCGGGACAGGGATGTCGCGCCAGCCTTGCGGCTGGCGTAAGCAGGACCGCTTTTTGCGGAGCCTTTTACGGAAGAGCGCGCAGCATAAAGCAAGGGCCTGGGAGCGAAGGCGAA
>JAPULC010000463.1 GCA_027295305.1 Gammaproteobacteria bacterium | reverse complement strand
AGGGCTTCTGAATAGGTTTCGAGGGCCTTTGGCAAAAGCTCGTCGTCAGCGTCGAGAAAAACCAGATAGTCACTTGTGGCCAACCGTATTCCTTGGTTGCGAGCGGCGGACACGCCCGCGTTTTCCTGGCGGTGATAGATGAACCGGTCACCAAACTCTTGTTTGTAGCGTTTACAAACCTCAGCGGTATCGTCGGTGGAGCCGTCGTCGACGACGATGATCTGGTCGGGCAGCCGACTTTGTGCCATGCAAGAGCGCACGGATCGCTCGAGAAATGCGCCATCGTCGAAGCAGGGAACTATGATGCTGAATTCCGGCACTTGCTTCACTGATCGCGCTTGCGCATCTCTCGGTAGCGCCACAGCAGCTTGAGGTTGAGGATAGTCAGCGGGTCGGCACGAACGAGCTTCAGATACCAACTTGAATACGCGGATGCGTTCTTGAGTTTCCAGGCCAGCCTGAGTATGGAACGATAGTGGCGAATCAGCGCGAGTTTTCGGTATCTGCGATAGGGTTCCGGTAGCTCGGGATGGGCGAAGAGCACATCGTACATTTCCAGGTCGATAAGTTGCTTGAGGGACGTGGAACTTCGCAGACTGCCCTCGGCACGGCGATGCACGCGTGCGTTGATCCTCGGCACGACCGCCGGTGGAAACCGTGCAATCAACACCAACAGAAACACCAAGTCTTCGCAAACACGTAGATGCGGAGCGAAACCCACGCGCTCGGCGATGTCACGACGGATGCACATGCACGACAGGTTGCCAATGTGTATCTTCTTAGTGAGTAGGCTTCGGAAAAGGTGGCGACTACTGCCTCGTGCGCGAGGTACACGCTCAATGGTTTGGTTCTCGGTGCCCCACTCGTGCCCCGAAATCATCCAGGCGGGAGAATCCTGCAAGATTCGCTCGCGATAGCTATCGAGCGCGCCGTTCGTCAACTCGTCGTCCGCATCCAGGAAGATTACGTACTCACCTTGCGCGAGCTCCAGGCCATGATTGCGGGCACTGGCAACGCCCTGATTCGTCTGGAACAGGTAGCGCACTGCTTGGGCGGGAAACCGTTCCTTCAGATGAGCTACTTTGGTCGCGGTGCAATCCGTCGATCCGTCGTCGACGACGATAAGTTCATCGTCCTGCGCGAGATGCGGGCAAACGGAACCGGCGGAACGCTCCAACCATTCACCGTCGTTGTAACAGGGTATGACGACCGAAAGACTCATCGGGTTGCGGGCATGCCTGGCGGTAAGGTAGCAAAAACGCAATCAAGCTCGATGATGTGCCCGGTGCCTCGGTACCGGTTCACCGCGTAGATGCCGGATAGCTCGAAGCCATGAGAGCGATAGAGGTCCAACATCTCGACGTAGTCGGGCACGCCTTCATAGATGCCCAGCACCGAAAGCTCGGATTGCAGCCCGAGCAATGCGTCAACCAAGTCCCCAGCCCCTTCGAACACCCACTTGTCATGCCCTTGCGTATCCATCTTCAGAAATGCCCGCCGGCTTCGAATATCGGGCACCAACTCCTCAAAGACCGCGTCCAAACGACGCACGGGGACCGAAATGGAATTTAGAACTTCGATGCCTTTGCGAAACTTGACGTTGCCGCGCTTGTTTACGCCATGAAAAGAACTGAACACCGAATGGGTGGCCACGTTGAATTCGACTTCACTTTCGCGGTCACCGAGCGCGAAGTTGTGGACAAACCATTCGCCATCCGAAGCAGCGGCGCTTTTGAGCAATTCGAAAGCGTCCGGTAGGGGCTCGAACGAGTGGATTGTCCCATCGTAGCCGAGCTCTTGGCGGAGCATTCGAGCAAACTGTCCCTCATTGGCGCCCACATCGATGACAAGATCGATGTCGAGTAACGGAAGCAACATCCGAAGATGCGTTTCCAGCTGTACCTGCTTGTTGAATTTCTGTAAATCGTAGCCAAGGTAGCGAGCTAGTTTTCTATGGAGTTTCAGAGGCATAGGACGACAGCAAGAATTTCTCGAGCTACGGATGGTAGATGTTTCTCTCGGGCACTTCAGGTTTTCTGATAGCCTTCGCCGGATGGCTTGGGTAAACGAATTTGGCTAGCGAAGAACCACGCCCGAACGGTAGTCCTGAACGCGCGATCGAGGTCAATCCCAAGGGCAAAAGCGATTGGTCTACCTATCAACGCCTGCTCGGTTATGTACGGCCGTACACGGCAATTTTTCTGCTCGCCATTCTGGGATTCTTTATCGGAACGAGCGCGGAAGCCTATTTCGTGCGGGTTTTCGGGAGCCTCATAGACTCCTGGGGGCAAGCCAGCGAAGCAGCGCAACTCATACCATTGATGATGCTGGGCTTGGTGCTCGCTCGAGCGTTCGGCGACATCATGGGTGAGCTGTTGTTGAGCCAGATCTCTTTCAGCGTCGTGCACAATATTCGCACGCGGTTGTTCGACCAGCTGCTGCTGATGCCTAGCGACTATTTCGACGCCAGCTCCCAGGGCCACCTGGTATCCCGTATCACCTACAACGTCGCGCAGCTGCGCGATACCGGCACCGAAGCGCTCAAATCCATCATTCAGGATGGCGCGAAAGTCATCGTTTTCCTCGGCTCCATGCTGTGGATCAGCTGGAAGTTGACGCTCCTCTTCGCTGGACTTGCGCCCGTGGTGGCGTTCGTGGTGGTTTTCGCAAGCCAGCGTTTTCGGCGTATCAGCAGACGCATCCAACACTCCATGGGCGACGTGACGCATGTGGCCTCCGAGACGGTGTCGGGTTATCGGGTGGTGCGCATATTCGGCGGTGAATCCTATGAGAGCGAGCGTTTTCACAAGGCAAGCCGGGTCAATCGGCGCCAGAACCTGAAAATGGTGGCTACCAAGGTCGCCAGTACACAGATCATTCAGATCTTCGTGGTGGCGACCATTGCGCTGCTGATCGTCATTCTCTATCGCCCAGAGGTCGGCGCGCAATTAACCTCAGGTGACATCGTTACCTTTCTGGGCTTGGCCGCCATGCTGGCGCGGCCCATTCAAAAGTTGTCGGATGTGAACGCGCGGCTGCAGCGGGGGCTAGCCGCTGCCGAGGATGTGTTTGCCCAGTTGGATGAGTCGGCGGAAGTCGACGACGGCACCGTGGACACGAAACGGATCGACGGGCGCATCGAATTCAGGGACGTCGGCTTCACCTACCCCCAGGGGTCGGGCGCAGTGCTCGAACATCTAAACCTGACGATCGAACCCGGCCAGACCGTTGCCGTGGTAGGGAAATCCGGCAGCGGCAAATCGACTCTGGCAAGCCTGATTCCGAGGTTTTACGAACCCGACACGGGTGAGATTCTGCTGGATGGCGTTCCGGCTTCGAGTTATCGACTTGACGCTTTGCGTCGACAGATCGCCCTCGTGACCCAACAGGTCACACTGTTCAACGACACGCTTGGGAGGAACATCGCTTACGGGAGCCTTGCAGGCGCAAGTACCGAGGAAATACGCACCGCGGTCGAGCGCGCGCACGCGGACGTCTTCATCGACGAGTTGCCCGGTGGCCTGGACACCATTGTCGGCGACGATGGTGTGTTGCTGTCCGGGGGTCAGCGGCAGCGTGTCGCCATCGCCCGAGCCTTGCTCAAGGATGCGCCCATTCTCATCCTCGACGAGGCCACGTCCGCGCTCGACACCGAGTCGGAGCGCCACATTCAAGCTGCCCTCGAAGAGGTGGTGCGCGGCCGGACGACGTTGGTGATCGCGCACCGGCTATCGACGATTGAAAATGCGGACGTCATCTTGGTGATGGAGAACGGGCGTATCGTCGAGCAGGGTTGCCACCAGGAGCTGCTCGAAAAACAGGGCGCCTATACGGCGCTCTACAACGCTCAGTTCAAGGACGATACGCAGCAGATGGATGTCTCGCCGACACCTATGCCGAAACCGCCACCAGCGAACGACGTGGAACGCGGCCTCAGCCTGGCAAGAGCCTGGTATTCGGGTACGGGTTGGGCTCGTTTGCGCGCGCTGTTGTCGTGGCTATTCGGGTGGCTGGCCCCTCGTGATCGGCAACGTCACGACGGGCGGAATCGTTAGGTTCACGGTCCGAGATCGACTCGCTTCAGGCGCAGCTTAAGCTTGCCGATCTTTGGCACCCTGCCGGAGATACGCAGCGGCACCCGGAGGGCGGTGTCGAGGAAAATTTGCAGATCACCTTGCATGCCAAGGACCTGGAGGTCTTTTTCCTGCGAATCCGAGTCCAGGTGCCTTGCGCCGACCGTGATGAGGAGGGCGGGTCTTCTCTCCTTGATCCGACGCTCCGCGATTGCGGAGCGTTCCACGTAGTTGACCTTCAACGTCGTCAGTTTGGTTACTTTGAATTCCAGCAAGGTGAGATGCTCGTTGCTGAAGATCGGTATCTGCAACTGATCGCCGGGATGCTGAAGCGCATCGCCGCTAAGCAGGTAGAAGAGCGCGCTTGCGTCTGAAACGGTGGTGCCCTCACCGAACCAGGGTGGATAGGGCTGGTATGACGACCGCGCCTCAGTCCACTCGATATCCGCAGGCTTCAGAGCGTTTGTCGTTCTCAATGTGCGCGTGCCGACCGAGCCGTACTGAGTCGCTTTGTAGCGTACCTGACCACCACGCTTGCGCCGCACGATGCGTTGTATCACCAGGCCGTTCGCTGGGTCGAGCAGGGTGTCGGTGGTGGCACTCACGCCCAGCACTCGGTGGTTCAGAACCAGGTGAATCCACGGTTGGTCGGCAGCCTGCGTTCGAGTCTGCGCGACGTCGTCCACGGGAAGCTGCATCCACCGGAGACCTGCGGCATCGTATGCCTGCGAGCGTATCTGTACGTCGTAGTGGATGCCGATGCCGAATTTGCGTCCGTGATAGGTGGCACTCTGATAGCCAAGATCCGCGGGTTGTGCATGGGCCGCATGCCACAGCGGGGTCAGCAAAAAAAGGCTACAGAGTGCAGCGGCACTTTTCTTCCTGGAGTACGTGATCGATCGTTCTCCGCCTCATGAATCTCGCTGAGTATATTCCTGGCGGATCCGTGAGGACGAACGACGCTTGTCGAACAAACAATGATGCTGCACGCACGATCGTGGTTGAGTCACGTCGTGGCGAGCACGAGACCTACCTATGAGAGAGCCTAGCTTTGCCCGTCAGAGGCTTGCACTCTGCTTCGCTTCCAGGGCGTCCTTTTCCAGTATCCGAGCTCCGCGCATGATGTTGCCCAGCGCATAGTTGCCTTCGTGGCAGGCGTACTCGTAGACCTTCTCGTCGCTGGCGCGCCAGAGGTATTCGCCGGTCCAGGGCCCCGTCCATACCGTGTCGTCTTCCACCGTGAAGCGGTAGAGCAGATTGCCGTCTTCGAGCCGGGTGAACCGCTCGACAACGTGGCTGTTCTCCGAGCCCCCTCGAAACCCCCTCTGGGGATGAAAGTTGGTGGTGTCGATCACCAAGGTGTCACCTTCCCACCAGCCGATCGAGTCGCCCAACCATTTCGTTTCGTCAGCGGGCGGATGTTCGGAATTCATTCGGACGATGCGGGCATCGTGCACCATCTCGATCAGGATCATGACGTGATCCTCGGTCTGCACGATGGTTTTGTAGTTGTTGTACAGGCTGGGAAACGTCGGCGCCGCGCCGGTGAACCCGAGGAGGCAGCGCTCGGCATTGCCACGCTGCTCCATGTTGTCGTAGGGTCCGGGGCCTTCCTGATCGATCCACCAGGCCTTTCCGTCGTTGCCGCGACGGAAACTCGCGAACCGCTTCGCTCGCCGCTCTTGCGCCGTCGGCGTCATCGGCGGCATCCGGCCGTTCTTTGGATCGACGATGATCGAGGTCCTAAACTGGCCGTCGACAGTTAGGGAGTCGGTGCCACGATCGATCCAGAAGGAGTTGTAGCCACCCACGTTACCGGCCGCACCCGCCGAGCCATCACCACCCTCGGGTGGCGCCTCGCGAGTCGGATCGCTGTCCTGCGCGCCTTCCGCGATGGTAGCCCGCTCCGTCTCGGCGATCTTGTCGGCTTCTTCCCGGGTGAGATACAGATTGTCGCCGAACGCTTCAGGTCTGACTAGCGGCGTCAGCGTGGCCACGTCGTAGGTGCCGGAAAGATCGGGCCGACCTGAATCGGTCCTCTGGATCTCGCCGCTAGCCATCACGGCTGCCGGTAAGCACAGCGCGAGGCCGGTAACGAGAAGGGCGGTGAGCGTTTTGTCGTGGTAGCGAGCCGAGAGCATGGCGTGTCCTCCGTCGAACGAGCGAGCGATTTCGCGTTGGTGTCGACCAGCGCTGATCATACCAGCGAAGTCGAATCACTTCGCGCGTCCGCCCAAGTGCCATCATATGCGCGAATGTGCCGTGTTTGCGGGCTATAATTTGCCTACCGGAGAAGGGGCATCGTCATGAAAAAAAGTGTTTTTGCTTCTCTTGCGCTTGCCCTCATCTTGGCGGGGCCAGTGTGGGCGCATCACAACATGACGGCCATTTTCGACTTCGACCAGCGATTCACGCGAACGGGCACGCTCACCAAGACCGACTGGAGAAATCCTCACATCGGATTGTCCGTGGATGCGAAGGGCGACCAGGCCCGGGTGGAGACCTGGTCGTTCGAGGGACCGTCGCCCAAGTTTTTCCGGGTCCGCGGCATCAGCAAGAGCCATTTCGAGGATGCCATCGGCGAGACTGTTACCGTGGAAGCCAGCCGTGCCCGGGACGGCTCTCTTTCCGGGCTTATACGGATGATCACCTTGCCGGACGGGACGGTTGTGTCGTTGTGTCCGCAAAATTGTTGAGGTTGACGTGAAAAAACCTTACTCGGTTACCCTGATGATAGCGACGGCCGCCTTGCTACTGGCTCCGCTGCTTGGGCTGAGCCAGCCGCCACCCCCTGATATCGCGTACGACCAGTTCGTCGATACAGCTCAAGCCGCAAGGGCCGAACGGATCGCCCAGCGGTTTGAGACCAACGCCCGAACACTCACCGTGTTCGACCGCGCAGGCAAGGTGAGGCACACGTTGGGCGAGCGGGCGATGTACTTCAGGCCCGTCTTCTCACCGGATGCGACGCGCGTCGCGGTGATCCAGCGTGACATGGAAGCCCAATCCTCGGACCTCTGGGTGGTTGATGTGGCCACAGGCAATGGCACTCGGATCACCTCCAGTCAGTCTACGGAGGGAGTGCACTCACCGGTCTGGTCCCCGGACGGCAGCCAGCTTGCTTACGTTGCCTTGCGTGACAGCTATTTCGGAATTTATCGACAAGCTGCAAACGGCGGGGGCGAAGAGGAACGCCTCTACCAGCACTCGGGTGGGTGGATTGACGTCACCGACTGGTCCATGGACGAACGTTTCCTGAGTTTCGACGGGTGGGACCTCTCCGGAGGAACATTGTACCTTCTCCCTCTGGATGGCGATGGCCAGGCCGTCGAACTCGCTCGGTCCGAGTTCACCATCACGGAGGCGCGCCTGTCCCACGACAGCCGTTTTCTCGCTTACCGGTCGGATGAGACCGGACGCAACGAGATCTTCGTCCGCTCTGTCGAGCTTGCAGGCGGCGCGAACGCCGCGGTTGAACAGTGGCAGGTGTCTACCGAGGGGGGTCTGGGAATGGTCTCCTGGCGGCGGGATGGCCGAGAACTGTATTACCTGGACGCAGACAAGGGCCTGATGGCAGTGCCAGTCAACACCGATCGAGGGTTCGAATTTGGTAGGCCGACATTACTGTTCAAAGCGCCCGATGCGATCCCCGGCACGGGATTTGCCAGCGTGTTGGGCAGTGTCAGCCGAGACGGGCAGTTAGTCGTGATGGCCGTGCCCCCGACGCCGAAGCTTCAGCAGATTACGGTGTTGGACCGTCAAGGCAACGTGCTGAGCACGGTGGGGGAACCCGGTCGTTACAGCGATCCTGCACTCTCACCAGATGGCACAAGAGTGGCGGTTGCGAGAAACGATCCACAGACGGGCAACGTAGGCATCTGGACGTTCGACGTCGCCTCGGGTCAGGGCACACCCATCACGAATGATCCCAGAGAGGAGTTTTTTGCCCCCATCTGGTCTCCTGACGGCAATCACGTCGCTTACGTGGACTCCGTTTCGACGCGCCGGACGTCCACCAGCATCTTTCGAAAAGCCTGGGACGGAACTGGGATTGAAGAGCAGCTATATCAGTACACGCCGGGGGCATGGATGGTGCTGACGGACTGGTCGGCGGACGGCAAGATGCTGACTTTCCACGACGGCTGCGCGGGCGTCTTGCACGTGGTGCCGCTCGGCGGCGATCACAACGCCCTCGAGCGCCCGGCGATCGAGTGGCTGCGTGACGAGTACGACGTGGCCCAGGCCCGGTTCTCCCCCGATTCCCGGTTCATCGCCTACCTGTCCGACGAGACAGTCGTCGACGTATTCGAGGTCTATGTACATCCGTTTGAGGCGGGGGCGCCCGAGGCCAGCGCCGGGGGCGTGAGCCCCGTACAGGTTTCCAACGCGGGCGCCCGAGGCATGATCTTCTGGCGGCAGGACGGCAAGGAACTGTTCTACCTGACGCCCGATTGGGAGGTGATGGCGGTGGACGTGACCACGACTCCCACGTTTCAGGCGGGGACGCCGAGGCTTCTGTTCAAGTTACCGGGCCGCTTGGTCGGAAATCCGCAACAGTGGCGAAACGTCAGCCGCGACGGGCAGCGTTTCGTGTTTGCTATCGACGTGCCGGTGAGCGCGCCCGCGCGCTGAAGTCCACCACCCCGCCTTATCCTGAAACTCGAGGTCTCCGCCCGTCTTCCGGGTGCGTCTCTTTGGGCATGGGTTTCCGATAATGTGACGCAGTTCACATCCCTCACCAACTGATTACCTATCTTGAATGACGAGCTCATTGCATCGGCTCGGTCGGGCGCTGATGTATCGCGTCAGAACTGAGGCCGCAGGTGAACGTAGGGAAGCGTTTTGCATCAGTCTATCCTCCAGCGCGGTGCGGGCAGGTGGCACCGGGCCGTGGTTTTTCTGGCGGCGCTGATACTCACCCACCCAACCGCTGCCGACAGCGACGACGCAGCTATCGCGATCCGCCGGGCAGAACGCGAGGCGGCGGTCGTGCGTGCCCGTGAGGGCGACGCGGCCGGCGCATTGCGTCAACTCGTCGCCCTGCGAAACCGCAACCCTGATGACCTGCGCTTGCGTATCGATACCGGCGTGATCGCATCCTGGGCTGGCGAAGACGCCACGGCGCTCGAGCTTCTCGGGTCGCTGCCCTTAGCCGAGCTGCCCGATTATGCGCTCAGCGCCCTGGCTAAAGCGGCTCGCAACGCGGGCAGCTGGGATGTAGCCGTCGTGGGTTACGGTGTGCTGATCGACCGGGATGCAAGCGAGCTGGACCACCACCTCGGCAGAATATTTACGCTCGCTGACGCGGGGCGCATCGATGAAGCGCGCCGCGAACTCGACACGGCGGCCACTCGATTTGTCGGTCCAGCGGAGTCGAGTGTTGCACTGGCGTTGGGCTGCGGTTACCTGGAGGAGCGCGCGCGCCGCTTCACCCAAGCCCTCGGCTGCTATAACCGTGCACTGGCGCTCGAGCCTGGCAACCGCGAGGCGAAGCGGCGACGGATCATTGTGGCGTCGGCTCTTGGCGCAGCGGAGGCGGCGCTGTCGGAAGCCCGCGCGACGCCGGGGCTGCTAAGTGCGGATGCGCTGCTGCGCCTGGAAATCGACGCGGTGGCCATGCGGATACGCTGGTCGAACCTGCCCACCGTTGCGCGCCACGGCCAACGTGACGCGGAGTATCTCACCCGCCTGTCGGAGCTTGCCGTCGAGAACCCGGAATTGCTCACCGATCTCGACAATCCCAACGGCCGTGCGTATCAGTTCGATCGCGTTGTGGCGTTTGTCGCTGACTATCGGATGCGAGAGGCCATTGCCCTGTTCGAGGCGCTCGAGCAGAGCCCGGCGTTGATGGGCAACGTGCCAGCGTATGCCTACGGGGCGGTGGGACAGGCGTATTTGTTCGACGAGCAGCCGGAGCACGCAAAACGCTGCTTCCGTGCGGCATTGGCGCAGAGGCCGGACTTGTTCAAGGCGCGCGTCGGACTTTTCTACGCCCTGTCGGATCAGCATCGAACCGGCGAGGCACGCGACGTCGCTGAGCGGTTGCTGGCGGACGAGCCAGCGTGGCTGCGCCCCAATGAGCGTATCTGGCGGGAAAATCGCCGCTACGCCGAGGTACGGCAGATCGCGGCCATGGAACAGGCGTACCGGGAGCGCTACGGGAGCGCGCTCGAGAGTCTCGACGAAATGCTCGCCATCGCACCGGCCAACGCGAGTGTCCGTGTCGCGCGGGCACAGGTACTGAGTTGGCGTGGGTGGTACGAAAGGGCGGCGACGGAGCTTGCGCTTGCGGAGTTTGCGGATCCCGGCAATCCCCGCACGGCCGTCGTCAGCGCCAATGTGGCGCTGGACTCGCAGCGCTTCGGCGACGCCGAGGCGTCCCTCGGCACAGCACTTACTGCGGCACCGCAGGAAAAGGCAACCCAGCGGCTGGAGGAGCGCTGGCGCCTACACAACTCACCCGAGATCGTTCTGCGGGCCGAAGCCGCGCGCTCTGACGGCAGCGCGTTCAGCAGTGAAAGCTGGCGTGCAGATGGCTATTACTTTTCAAGCTCCATCGCGTACCACTACCGCGCCTACCTACACGATGTGGTTCGCCACGCCGAATTCGACGAAGGCATCGGGCGTGACCATCGGCTCGGCGCGGGTGTGGAGTATCGGGGCCACCATTTCACGGCACGCGGCGAGGTCTATCAGGGCTTCGAGCAGAACGACGACACCGGGGCGAGCGCCAGCCTCGACTGGCACCTCGGCGATCGGATCATCGTCGAGGCGTCGGTCGCCGCCAATAGCGTCGATGTACCGCTGCGCGCCGTGCGTGTCGGGATTTCAGGCGACACACTCGGCACCGCCGCCACGTACCGCTGGCATGAGGGGCGGGCACTGACAGCCCGTGCCAGCTTCGGCAGCTTCGACGATGGCAACCGGCGCCGCGCAGTCGGTGCGGACTACCGCTGGCGCGCCTTCAACGCGCCGCGCCACAAGCTGCTGGCGAACATCAGCGCGTATGCAAGCCGCAACAGCGAGCCGGACCGGCCGTATTTCAATCCCGCTCGTGATCGAGCCTTCACGGTCGGTCTCACGCACGAGTGGCGCATTCATCGCCGTTACGACCAAGGCCTGATCCAGCGACTGGGCGTGGAAGCCGGCGAATACTGGCAGAAAGGTTTCGGCGGCGGCAGCGTCTGGACGGTCCGGCTGGAGCACGCCTGGTCGCTGGGTCCCCGCTGGGAGCTGAGCTACGGGGCCAGCACCGGCGTGCGTCTCTACGACGGCGACCGGGAGCACCAAAATGCGGTGTTCCTCAGCGTACAGGGACGATTGTGAGCCTTCGCCGCGCGATCCCACTGCTCCTTGGCGCCTGGTTTGTCGTGGCGGCAGGCGCTGCATCCGCTGCGGAATCGCGCGGGTTGCTGGCGCTCAGCTACCACGAAGTGGTCACCACCGAAGTCGAGGCGCTGGCGGGTTCGACGGCAGTGACGGTGGACAACCTGGTGCAGCAGTTTGCCTGGCTTCGAGCCCAGGGATATCACCCGATCGATCTCCGGACCTGGCGGGCGGCCGCGAACGGTGCCGGGCTTGCCCCAAAACCGGTGCTCCTGACCTTCGACGACGGATATGCGAGCTTCCACGAGCATGTGCTGCCACTCCTGCAACTGTTCGATTACCCGGCCGTGCTCGCTCCGGTTACCAGCTGGATCGACACGCCCGCCGACACGCCCGTGGACTATGCCGGCGAGCCTGCCCCGCGCGAGCGTTTTCTGACGTGGTCACAGATGGTCGACATCGCTCGCTCGGGTCTCGTGGAGATCGCCTCACACAGCCACGACCTGCACCGCGGCGTGATGGGCAACCCCCAAGGCAACTTGCAGCCGGCGGCCGTGACGCGAATCTATGATCCGGCCCTCGGAGGAAGGTACGAGACAGAACCCGACTACGAGCAGCGGGTTCGCGAGGACCTGGCCCAGAGCATCAGCCTGATCGAGCAGCATCTCGGTCAGCGCCCGGATACCGTCGCGTGGCCGTACGGCCGTTACACCGCTTCGACGAACGTCACCGCGCAAGCGCTCGGGCTCGACACGGTGTTGACCATGGACGATGCGGCCAACCCTCCGGGTAGCCGCATCATCCACCGGATTGCGATCGGTTCCGACATGACGCTGTTCGATTTCGCAATGCACGTCCAGAACTTGTACCCGGATCAACCGCTGCGCGCGGCGCACGTGGACCTTGACTCCGTGTACGATCCCGACCCTGTCCAGGCGGAGCGTAATCTCGACACGCTGCTCGACCGTATCAAAGCCATGGGCTTGAGCGCGGTCTTCCTGCAGGCCTTTGCCGACCCGGACGGCGACGGTGTCGCGCGAGAGCTCTACTTCCGCAACCGTCATCTGCCGGTGCGAGCCGACTTGTTCAATCGCGTCGCCTGGCAGCTCAACAAGCGGGCGAACGTTGCGGTCTATGCATGGATGCCGGTGTTGGCGTTCGAGCTGCCCGATGCCGAGTTGAACTCCCGTCTTGCGGTCCGTGCCCGCGACGGCTCCGAGGCCGAGCGCTATCACCGCCTCTCGCCGTTTCATCAGGAGGCCCGACAGATCGTGCGAGAGATCTACCAGGATCTCGGGCGCGCCGCGTATTTCGACGGGGTGCTGTTCCACGACGATGCCTACCTCACCGACGAGGAAGACGTAAACCCGGCGGCGCTCGAACACTACCTAACCGAGTGGCAGATGGACGCGAAGGATCCCAGGCTCGCCGGGCGCAAGACCGAACTGCTCAGCGAATTTACGGACGTCCTGACCGACGAGCTTCGTGCCTTTCAGCCGAACCTCAGGACGGCCCGCAATCTGTATGCGCGGCTCGTCACCGAGCCCGACAGCGAGGCGTGGTTTGCGCAGAACTTTGTCGACTTCATGCGCCGCTACGACTACACGGCCATCATGGCCATGCCCTACCTCGAACAAGCTGCAGACCCCAAGCAATGGCTCGAGGAGCTGGTGGCCCGTGTCAATCGTCATCCGGGTGCCATTGCACGCACCCTGTTTCATCTGCAGACCGTGGATTGGCGCAGCGCCCAGCCTTTGCCGGCTGCAGATCTATCCCGGCAGTTCGAGTTGCTGATGGCGGCCGGCGCGCGACACATCGCGTATTACCCCGACGATTTCATCACTGGGCATCCGGCGGCGCACCTGGTGCGCTCGCATCTGTCCGTGAACGACTACCCGGCGATTGCGGAGTGAGGCCATGAGTGTCGAGGTTACCTACCGCATCCTGGAAGAGTTCGCGCTCGTCTACCCGCTGTTCATGTCTTATCTGTGGATGGTGGGCGGCATCTACTACTACTTTCATTGGGAACGTCCCACCGGCAATCGCATCGACCAGCCGCCGGCGCTGCCGGAGTATCCGGGCGTGTCCGTCATCGTGTCGGCGCACAACGAATCTTTCGCGATTCACGAGACCATCGAATCCCTGCTGGCGCTGGACTATCCCGAGTTCGAGGTGATCGTTGTGAACGACGGTTCCACCGACGACACGGCCGAAATTCTCGACGGGTACGCGGCTCGCGGCGACATCCGAGTGATGCACCTGGCTGCAAATCGGGGCAAGGCCGCGGCTCTGCGGGTCGGTACCCTGGCGGCGCGTCACGAGTTTCTGGTGTGCATCGACGGCGACGCGATCCTCGACCGATACGCCGTTCAATGGATGATTCGACACTTTCTGTCCGGTCCACGCGTGGGCGCAGTGACCGGCAACCCGCGGGTCCGCACTAGATCGACGCTGATTGGGAAGATTCAAGTGGGTGAATTCTCGTCCATCGTCGGTCTCATCAAGCGCGCCCAGCGCATCTACGGACGTATCTTCACGGTGTCCGGGGTCGTCGCGGCGTTTCGCAAGAGCGCGCTGCATCGGGTTGGTTTCTGGGATCCGACGAAGCTCACCGACGATATCGACATCAGCTGGCGTCTGCAGATGGATCACTGGGCCATCCGCTTCGAGAGTAATGCGCTTTGCTGGATTCTGATGCCGGAAACTCTGAAGGGTCTCTGGCGGCAGCGACTGCGCTGGGCAAGGGGCGGGGTGGAGGTAATCATCGAGCACGCGGGCGGCCTGCACCGCTGGCGCCGCCGCCATATGTGGCCCGTGTTTGCCGAGTTCTGCATCAGCGTGCTGTGGTCCTACACCATGCTGGCTCTAGGTGTCAGCCTCCTGATTTCACAGCTTCTCGATGCGCCCGCACTGCCGCAGCTTTCGGAGTGGTTGCCGAGTTGGGGCGGCGCCCTCATCGGCCTCACCTGCCTGCTCCAGTTCGCGGTGAGCCTGGTGATCGACAGCCGGTATGAGAAGGGATTGGCTCGCTTCTACTTCTGGATCATCTGGTATCCGGTGGTGTACTGGTTCATCAGTATTCTGACCACGATTGTTGCCGTGCCGCAGACGCTGCTGCGCA
This sequence comes from Gammaproteobacteria bacterium, assembly GCA_027295305.1. GTDB lineage: Bacteria > Pseudomonadota > Gammaproteobacteria > Pseudomonadales > Azotimanducaceae > JAPULC01. Next base: position 3,929 of record JAPULC010000463.1, on the reverse strand, counting down.
GCCGCAATGCGCGTGGCGTGTGGGGCAGCCCCGACCGCGGAGAACAGTTCGATGCCGGTGCGTGATCCCGGGCCGCGTACCGGTTCCGCGCCCAGCGCCGCGCCGCCTCTGCGCGCACCTGCTCACGGGGACGGTCAGTCGCAACCGGCCGATCAGTACAACGGCGCAGCGCCGCGGCGACCGCTCATCATCGAGCGGCCCGACTTGCAGACGATGGCGCAGCGCTATGGCTATCTGACCTTCACATTCGTTGCCTGGTTCATGTGGCTGTATCTGGTCGTGCCGCTCCTGAGTTGGCTGGCCTGGGCCGCCGGACTCGGGATCATCTACCAGGCGATGATCCAGAATCTGGCGACCGCCGATCTCATCCAGATGCTCAAGGTCTACGGCGCCGGGGCCGGGCTCCTCTCGGGCACGTACCTGGTCTGGGCCATCACCTCGTTGCTGCGCTGGCACAACGTCGAGCGGCGGATGCCCGCAGCGCCGGTGGATGATGTCAGCCTCGCCCGCTCACATCACCTTGCAGCGAACCAGCTCGATGCATTGCGTGAAACCCGACGCCACGTGCTGTCCGCGGAAATGCTCGAGCAGATGTTCGCACCGCAAGTGACGGACGCGATTGCCGACGAATCAGAACGACGCACGCAATCCTAGCCGTCTTGAAGTCGCCGCAGGTTCCTCGCCAGCGGCGAGCAACCCGGATATCCTACGACCGGGGAATTTCATCGAATGTCAGATATCGAACAGGACCGAACGACTGCGTCCGTAGCAACGATCACGTCAGACACCCAAATAAATCGCTACGCCACGGCGCGGGCGCGGTACTACGCAGTGGGGTTGTTGACGGTCGTCTACACGTTCAACTTCATCGATCGCCAGTTGCTCGCCATCCTGCAGGAATCGATAAAGCTGGATCTCGGCCTGTCCGACAGCCAACTTGGGTTGTTGACCGGTTTCGCCTTTGCCGTGTTCTACGTAACCGCAGGCATACCCATCGCTCGTTGGGCAGACCGATCCAACCGACGCAACATCATTGCGTTGGCGGTCGGCTTATGGAGTTTCATGACCGCAGCAAGCGGTTTAGCGGGACAGTACTGGCAGCTGCTATTGGCTCGAATCGGCGTGGGAGTTGGAGAAGCGGGCGGCAGCCCACCGGCGCACTCGATCATTTCGGACATCTTCCCGCCGCACAAACGCGCGACCGCACTGGCTTTCTATTCCACCGGCGTGAACATCGGGATCTTGTTTGGATTTCTGTTCGGCGGGTGGCTAAACGAGTATTTCGGTTGGCGGGTCGCATTCCTTGTCGTGGGCGTTCCGGGGATATTGCTCGCAATCATCGTTCGCACCACATTGGCCGAACCTATCCGGGGTTTGGCTGAGAAAAGGACGGCCACCGATGCCGTCCCGTTCACCTCGGTATTGTCTTTGCTCTGGAGCAGATCGTCGTTTCGCCACATGGCGATGGGCGCGGCGCTAAACGCCTTCGCTGGTTACAGCACCAGCAGTTGGACCGCATCGTTCATGATACGCAGCCATAACATGACGACCGGCGAACTCGGCACTTGGTTGGCGCTCATCATGGGATTGGGAGGCGCTATCGGTGTGCTATTCGGTGGCGTGATAGCCGACAAGCTGGCATTTCGAGATGCCCGTTGGTACATGTGGCTGCCGACCGTGACGGGGACGATCTGCGTACCCTTCATCGTGGCGGTGTATCTGGTTGACGGTGCGTATCAGGCGTTGGTGTTATCGGTGGTACCGGGTGTGCTATTCAACGTCTATCTCGGCACCACGCTCGCGATGACCCACGGGCTAGTGGGGCTACGCATGCGCGCGCTTGCGTCCGCCATCTTGTTCTTCGTCTTGAACCTCATTGGCCTGGGAATGGGACCCTGGCTCGTCGGCTTTTTGAGCGATCAACTGGCGCCCAGCCTTGGTGTGGAATCGCTGCGCTATGCCATGCTCTACACCATTCCGGCAGCCATGCTTTGGTCGGTTTGCCACTTTTACCTCGCGTCGAGATCACTGAGAGACGAACTCGCCGCTGCGCCTGAGTAGCCCCGATGGTGGCCAGGGCATAATCGAATTGCCGACACGCGAGCTTTGGATAACTTCTCGGGACGCCGGCCACGATGCACGTAAGGGGTCAGCAAACTCCTGCGATTGATAACAAAACGACGCACGCGAGCATCACGACTACCCCGGGCCAGTCGCTACTCTTGAACCATGTCCAGGTGTACCGGTTCATGCCGGGCACCCATATGCAGGTACGACGTTTGAGATCGAATCGAGAAACGCCACGATTAACCCCCGCTTCGGCGGGGGTTTTCTTTGCCTGGCATTAAGCCGCTTTGGAAGGAGCAGCTTTGGCAGGAGCTTTGGCTTTTACAACTTCTACTTCGACTTCTGCCTCTTCAGAGCTGAACGCGCTGCGGATCAGCCCGCCGGTTTGCTCAACCGCTTCGCGAACGATGGTGCCGCGGGCGCTCAGATCTTCCTGTACGCCTTCCCACAGGGTCTGACCGTAGTCACGCTGCAGCTCTACGAACGCGCTGATATCGCGGATTTCGGGCAGCTTCTGGGCGTAGTCCTGGTTCAGCTCGATGTACTTCCTGAAGTTCTCGGTGCTAAGTTCGGTGATTTTGCGCACGCTGTCGGTGTTGAGCTCCAACAGCTCACGGGCCAGTTGGGCTTGCTTCTCGATCGGGTTCATTTGGGTTCTCCTTTGCTGATGGCTCTTGAAAGAGCCAGTTTCGGGTTTTCGGTCCAGTTTTGTGTTGCAACTCCCTGACCAACTCATCGTCGATCAAGTTATGTTGCGATGCACAACGAATTGTGCACGACGCTATTGTGCATTGCAACATTTTTTTGATAAAAGTCCTACTTTGGGAAGATCTGGGCTCCAGGGCGCTTGGATGCTGGCCTCGACCTGGCGGTCGGCCACCCTCGGAGCCGCTAGCGATACCTCGTAATGGGCAATATCGGCTATATCCTGTTGCACCGCATCAGCGGGTTTCAGGAAACGACTGCCCGTATCGGGTCCGGTCCTCGAGCTTGCGCTTGTCTCGGCGTGTTCGCTTCACGAGGGCGTCGTCCACTGCGGAGCCATAGCGCTCGAGTTCACTGGGGATCTGCTTCTCCCGCTGTTTCCCCGCACGCGTCGGGCAGACACATCCAATCGTTGACCCGCGTAGGTCACTCGCCTTGATCCCGAGTGCCGTGCTCTGCCATGTGATAGACCATGGCCGCGCGCAGGCCGTCGCTCAGATTGTCCCTGGAGCGATGCATGAGGTGGCTGTGGAAGACGAGCAGGTCGCCAGGCGCCATGGTCACCGGCCTCTCCTCGCTGAAGTCGCAATCCACGATTTCCACGTACCCAACGTTCGCGTTGGGCCGGCGGTCCGGAACATGCTTGTGGATGGGCTCGCGATGGGAGCCCGGCAGGACCCAAAGGCATCCGTTTTCCAGGGTCGCCTCGGTAACCGCTAACCACAAGCCTACTTGAGGCGCCCGGTCGAAGTGAAAGTAGAAGGAGTCCTGGTGCCAGGGCTGTCCCCAGGCAGCGGGGTTCTTGAAGATGAACTGGGAGAGGAAGCAATCGATCCGTGGAGCGAGCAGACTGCGACCGATGTCGAGGATCTCTCGGGATTCGATGAACTCGCGAAAGGGCCCATCGCGATGGAGCCGGAAGATCTTGGAAACCCTTTGCTCCGCGTCTGCGCCCGCATCCACGCTCCCGGCGAGATTCTGCTCGGCCGTCACGATGAAGCCGTCGTGGACAACCTCCCCACTGGCTTCACGGCTGATCTCCACCACGCGTTCGAGCATGGCCTGGCCCACCTCCGGGCCAGCAAAACCCGGGACGATGAAGAATCCGTCATCGTCCCACTGCTTCTGCTGCGCTATGTGGAGCCCCACCGATTCGA
>JAPULC010000462.1 GCA_027295305.1 Gammaproteobacteria bacterium | reverse complement strand
AGGCCGCCGTGCCTGCGCTGCGCGAGGAGCTCGACGCCGAGTACCCCGCCGGAACGCCCTCGATGATCAAGCACATGTTTTCGTCCGTAGGAAGGCACATCGACCGCGGCCGAGGACCTTCGCGCAGGTCGGGCGGACCGGGTATCAGCCACTTCGCAGAGGTGGCCATCGAGCTGCCATCGGTAAAGGTCCGCGGGAACCTCTCGTCGATGGACGTGGCCAATCGCTGGCGCGAACTCGTGGGATCCGTGCCCGATGCCGTGGAGCTGAAGTTCAGCGCCGACAGTTTTTCCGCCGGCGAGGCAATCAACATCCGGTTGACGGGGCGCCGGGTCGAGGACCTGCGGGCCGCGGCGGCGGAGTTGCGGGCAGAGCTCAGCCGCTTCGACGGGGTGAAGGACATCACCGACTCGTTCCGTTCGGGTAAGCAGGAGATCAAGCTGAGTCTTCTCCCCGAAGCACGCAATCTCGGACTCACACTCAACGATCTCGGCCGTCAGGTTCGCCAGGCGTTCTACGGTGAAGAGGCGCAGCGCATTCAGCGCGACACCGACGATGTACGTGTGATGGTGCGTTATCCGGAATCCGAACGCAGCTCCATCGGTAACCTCGAGGATATGCGCATACGCACTGAGGATGGAACCGAGGTGCCATTCTCGAGCGTGGCGACCTTTGAGCTGGGTCGCGGTTACTCGAGCATTTCCCGGATCGACGGCCAACGGGTGGTCAGCGTCATCGCGGATGTCGATCGTAGCGTGATCGCACCGGAGGAAGTGCTGACGTCCATCCGACGCAACGCGATGCCGGCAATTCTCGACAAATATCCAGGGGTGCAATACAAGCTCGCCGGCGAGCAGGAGGAACGCAACAAAGCACTGATGGGCCTCGGCACCGGATTCATCTTCGCACTGTTCATGATCTATGCGCTGCTCGCCATTCCGCTGCGCTCCTACATTCAGCCGCTGGTCATTATGAGTGTGATTCCGTTCGGCGCGATCGGCGCCATCGTCGGACACTTCGTGATGAACTGGGACCTGATGTTCTTCTCCATTCTCGGCATCGTCGCACTGTCGGGGGTGGTGGTGAATGCCAGCCTGGTGTTGGTCGACTTCATCAACCGCCGGCGTCGCGAAGGCGTACCTCTGGTGCAAGCTGTCACGCGAGCAGGCGTCGCGCGTTTTCGGCCGATCATTCTCACGTCCGTCACCACATTCGTCGGTCTGTGCCCACTGATGGTCACGGCCAACCCGGCCACGGCGTTTTTCATTCCGATGGCAATCTCACTCGCCTTCGGCGTGCTGTTCGCCACGGTCATCACGTTGGTCCTCGTGCCTTCGCTCTACCTGATTGCCGAGGACTGGCTCGAGTTTCTCGCCCGTCTGCGCGGCGTTGTGCACCTGCCGCCGAAGTCGGCGCGTGCGGCGCAACCCCCAACGCGTAGCGGGCTTGTGCCGCCGACGGGGAGCACCTCGCTCGGTACGGGCGGCCGCTAAGGAGTGCCCGCGGCTAAAGCGGAAACTTTCTCTGAAGCGGGTGCTTCTGGTTTTTCGAGGGCCTCGAAAAACATCTGTGGGATATTCAGCATGGGGCGCCTCAGCCGAGAATGACTCGACTCGTGAGCCCCAAGATTCGCGGCTGAAGCCGCTCCCACACGAGAGCCACCCGCTTCATTCAGGCTTTCGCGAGTCCCAATGTTCAGAAGCGCTTAGCCCACCACCGCTTCCGCTTCGATCTCCACCTTCAGGCGCGGGCCGACGAGAGCGGAAACTTCCACCAGCGTCGATGCCGGTCGGTGCTCGCCGAAATACTCCTCACGAATGGGGTTGATACGCGCTCTGTCTCGGACATTGGTCAGATAGACCGTGACTTTGACGATGTGCTCCGGTCTTCCGCCCGCGTGACGAAGGCATGCATCCAAATTGGCGATGGCGAGTCGGAACTGCTCGGCGGTGTCCTCGGGCACGTTGCCGTCGCCATCGACCCCCACCGTGCCCGATATCCAGATGTGATCGCCCGCTCGGGTCACATGGCAATAGTGACTCACCGGCGTGCCCTGGCCGGGCACCATGAAACGTTGAATGTTGCTCATCTCTCTTTACCCATCTCTTTACTCAGAGGGCTGTCATCGCGCACGTAGTCGTAGACGCCGACCCCCTGCACGATGGCGAATTTGCACGCACGTCCATTCTCGCCCATCACTTCGTGCGGGCGCTTGGGCGCAACCGTCCAGGAGTCCCCCGCTTCGAGACGCACGACGTCGACGGGGTCCCGCATGCTGATGGTCATCGGGCCGGCCATGCAGATGAAGTGATCAGTGATCTCAGAGTGATGATGCCAAGGGACTCGCTGCCCTTCGTCGAGATCGAGAACGACCACTCTGAGATCATCCACCGATGCCACCACGTCCATCCGAATCGCTGCACGCGTCTCTGCCATGGGATCCTCCGTTTGCGTCGGACACGGAGTATCATCACTCAACATGAGCGCCCGCGGCAAAGAGTTCATTGCAGGTCTCGAGCATTGCGCCGAAGGGATCCTCGATGCGTGCACCCGCTGCGGACGTTGCGTCGACGTTTGCCCCACCATCCAGCCGGGTGGCGTCGACGCGTCCGATCCTCCTCGCCTCGTTCAGGGCATCCTCGACCTGCTCGCGGAAAAGAGCGGCACCGCCGAGGCCGGTCGCTGGGCAACGCTCTGTAACGGAAGCGGCCAGTGCATTCCCGCTTGTGCGTACGGAGTGAATCCGCGCTTGATGCTCTCCCTCGCCCGCCTCGCTTCGCAACGTCAAAGCACGCCCGCCGATGGCCTGGCTGAGCGCGGCCGGCGGGCGTTTCAAAAAATGGGCCATGGGGTGCAGGTGCTGAGCCGCCTGCAGTTGCCGCCAGCGTTGCGCGATCGTTTGCGGGACCCGCCCGAGAAGGATGCCGACGTGGTCTTCTATACGGGGTGCAACATTCTGAAAACGCCGCACATCGCACTTCTGTGCCTCGACGTTCTCGATGCTCTCGAGGTGCGCTATCGCGTGGATGGAGGCCCCGCACGCTGCTGCGGCGTGCTTCAGTTTCGAGCGGGAGATGCCGCGATGTCCGGGGAGGTCGGACTTCGCACCATAGAGCATCTGTCAGGAAGCGACACAGCGGAGGTGCTTGCCTGGTGTCCGAGCTGTCAGGTGCAACTCGGGGAGATCACGCTTCCTACCCTTGCACGTGCGTCGAACGGGAGCCCCTTCGAGCTCACGCCGTTCGTGTTCTATCTGAAGCGCAATCTGGATCGCCTCGCGAAACTATTCGTGAATCCGGTGCACGCACGCGTTGGCCTTCACGAGCACTCCGGCGTCGAAGGTATCGGGGACACCGTGAGGGACATTTTGGAGGCGATACCTGGCCTCGAGTTCGTCGACCTCGAGCAGCCCTCCGTCGCGACCATGTGTGCCACCATGGGGGCGTTGCCGCAGTACAAACGCGATCTGCACGAAGCGCTCTTGCGTGCCGCCGAAGCCGCGGGCGTGACGATGCTCGCGGGGGTCTATCACGCATGTCACCGCGAGCTCTGCAGCCACGAGCGCGACTGGCCGTTCGAGGTGGTGAATTTCATGGAGCTCGTCGGCTCGAGTATGGGCATCGAACGGCCGGATCTCTTCAAGCGTCTCAAGCTCATGCAGGACGTCGATGCGATACTCGCAGACAGCGTCGAGCTGATCGACGAGTACGAGATGCGCATCGACGATGTGCGTGAAGTGGTGATCAACGAGCTGCTTGGCGAGCAGACGCTGCCGCTGAAGGGAGTGCAGTAGCCCGCAGGAGCGGCTTCCAGCCGCGGTCGGGCGCGTAGCGCCCATCTCTCCAAGGCGTATCGCGGCTGGAAGCCTACGCGGCCCGACCGCTCCTACATCGCGAAGCGAAACGGCGCCTTAGCGAGTTAGGAACTTAGGCGCCAGATCAACCAATCACAAATCGGCGAGGCAGGACATTTCGATCCCCGTCACCGGCGTGAGCGCTGCTGCGCGTCGGCAGAGTTCTTTGGCCCACGCTTCCGTGAAGCCCGTGGCCTCGAGGACCTCCAGATAACGGGGATCGTTCAGGATGTGTTCGGGGAGAACCGCTTCGAGCGCGTTGCCGAGGTAGAGAAGAATCTCGTCGTGCTGCTCGACGGCGCGCTCGAGATGGTGAAAGCCCGCGTTGATGTCGCCCATCTGGAGGCGACAAAGCCCGAGGACAGTGGGCGACACGTCGGCTGCTTCCAGGGATTCCAGAATGGCCAGCGCGCCCTCGACGTCGCCCTCGCTAAAGGCGATCTGCCACCGAAGATAGTCCCGATACGGTGACGTCAGGCCGGGAGCGTTCAGTAGTTCGCGGGCTTCATCGACTCTTCCTGCGATCGCAAGCAGGCGCCCATGGATGAACGGGCCCACGGTCGGCGAAAATCGCCTGACCCGTCGCATCGCGTCAAACGCCAGGTTGAGCTCCCCGCGGACGAAGTGTGACTGCGCGGCCATGATCCACGAGCCACCCGCGACGTCGGCATACTTGATCGCATCCTGGTAGAGTCTCGATTGCGTGAGAAGCAGGGTATAGCCGTCATACGGGTCGACATCGAGAGGATCCTGCGCAGTCGGATCGGTACGCTTTGCGCGGATGCCCGTCGCCAACGCCCGCTCGATGCCGTCCGGGTCCCACGTGACCGTCGAGATTTCCAAAAGGCTGCGCCACCACTCCGGATGCCCATACCATTCCTCCTCGCGCCGCTCGAATTCAACTCGGATCTGGGCGATCTTCGTCAGCGCCTCGGTTCGTTCGCCGGTAAAGACTGCGCGGCGGCTGTAGGCGCGCGCGAGGGAGGCATATGGCTGGTGAAAGTCGGGGTCGAGACGGATAGCTTCTTCATAGTATCCGATGGCGCGTTCGATGGCTTCGGGTGTGTCGAAGCCATACTCGTAACGTCCCAGCATGAACACTTCGTAGGCGCGAATGTTCCGCGTACCCGCAAGATCAGAAGCGGACGGCACGACCGAGACGCCAAGCGTGCCCAACAGCTCTCGGGACACGTCGCCTACGATGGCATCCTGAATATCGAATAGATCACCCATGGGACGCTCGTAGACGTCCGACCAGAGATGAAAGCCGTCGGCGACATTGATGAGCTGGGCAGTGATGCGTAGCTGATCGCCGGAGCGGCGAACGCTGCCTTCCAATACCGTCTCGACCCCGAGCTCGTCACCAATCTCTTTGGTTCGCACATTGGCGCCCTTGAAGCTGAAAGCATCCGTGCGCGATGCCACCCGCAGGCCTGCCTGGTAGAGCGCATTCATCAGCTCCTCGGCGATCCCGTCGCCGAGATAGTTCATCTGCGGGTCGTCGCTCATGTTGTCAAAGGCAAGCACCGCGATGGACTTCACCACCGACGCCTCCGCGGAAGTGTCCCCCTCCACCTGCGGATCCAAAGGAGGTAGTGTCCGGGGCCAGGCTAGAAACAGCACACCGACCACCAGGATGGAGAGCGCGATCAGGGCATATCCGAGGATGGAGTGACGGCGGACTCTCGCGGGATCCCACGAGGTTGCCCGGGAAGCCGTTGGCGGACTTCCCACTGGGACGACCGAAGACAACGTCTGGCGCAGCTTCTCCTCGAAGTCGGCTCGCGAGAGCTCGTGTGCCAGTATCGCCTGGCGATCGCTGATACTGAGCCTCAATGCGTCCGGCAACCGCGTGGCTTCCAGATGAACCGCGAGAAACGGCCGCTCTTCCTCCTGTCCGAAATTGAGTTCCCGCAGACAATGCGGCGACGTCACCGAGTTTGCAGTGACGTAGAAGAGAAACAGGCTCGAATCTTTGATCGCGCGCGCGAGTCCTTCGCGCCACACCGCACCCGGGCTGATGCCTTCGTCGTACCAGACGTTGAAGCCCTGCCCTCGGAGCCACTCGAGCTCGGGATAGACACGCTCCGCATCCTCGTGGGCGTAGCTCACGAAGATGTAGGGATCGTCCCCCTGATAGGCAGCGAACGGCTTATACA
>JAPULC010000461.1 GCA_027295305.1 Gammaproteobacteria bacterium | reverse complement strand
CCTGCCCCTCCCCGAGCTGGATCGACGACTAAGGCGGTAATCTTAATGTGTTCCTGCCGCACGGTCCACAGAGCCTCAAAACGGCCACCACCAGGGATCGTTCAGCTCGTCCTCACACTTCTTGAGCTGCACCGCATATCGGTCCGAGCGCGCGTGGACCCGCCTCGCGATGCGCATGAGTGAGCTCTTCCCACGATAACTTCCGCGTGCGTAGCCGGTGCGACCTTCGTGATAGGCCAGGTACAGACCCGTGGGGTCGTTTAGCGGTATGCCGAGGCGCTTGTGGCTCGTGTAGTTGTACCAGCCGACGAAATCCATGGCGTCCTCGAAATCCTTGCGATTCGCCCGCCAGCGCCCGGTGTCCTTCTTGTAGTCGGTCCACGCTTCGTCGGTGGCCTGAACATAGCCCTTGGCGCTCGTGGGGCGGGTCCACGGGATGACCCACAAGAGCTTCTGGCGCGGTGGCTTGGCGTCATGCTTAAAGGAGGACTCCTGATAGGTAAATGCCATGAGGGTTGGAATCGGCACCTTCCAGTGCTTCTCCGATCGACGTGCGTCCTTGTACCAGCCTCGCTTCTCCCCGAATATCTCGCAGATGTCGTCCGCGTTGTCGGGGGGACTCGTGGCGCAGCCCCCAATCAACAACGTGAGCGTCGCTAAAATCGTGCCTGGCACGATTTTCATCTCACGCGACCCCATGGCGTTCGAGGAACTCCACGAAAGCCTCTTCGTCCATCACCGGGACATCGAGCTCGCGGGCCTTGTTGAGCTTCGAGCCGGCGCGGGGACCTGCCACTACGCGGCTGGTACGCGCCGAGACGGAGCCCGACACTTTCGCGCCGAGGGACTCCAACTTTGACTTGGCATCGCTGCGCGTCATCGTCTCGAGGCTACCGGTGAGCACCCAGGTCTCCGCCATGAGTGGTTGCTCTTCGACAACCACCTCCACGTCGGGCCAATGGATACCGGCGGCGATGAGTGCCGCGATCACTTCGACGTTGTGGGATTGACGAAAGAAGCTCGCGATGTTGCGCGCAACGATAGGACCCACGTCCGCCACCCCCTCGAGGGCTTCCTCGTCCGCCCGACGGATGCCGTCGAGGGTGCCGAAGTGTCGCGCCAGACTGCGCGCCGTCGCCTCCCCCACCTCGCGAATACCAAGCGAATAGAGAAAGCGTTCGAGGGTCGTCTCCTTGCTGTCTTCGATGGCCGCGAGGAGGTTGGCAGCGGATTTTTCGCCCATCCGCTCGAGCTCGACCACCTGCTCGAGCTCCAGCCGATAGAGGTCGCCAACGTGGTCCACCATGCCGGCGTCCACCAGCTGCTCCACCAGCTTGTCTCCCAGGCCTTCGATGTCCATCGCGAGACGTGAAGCGAAGTGGCGAATCGCCTGGCGGCGCTGCGCGGGACAGTAGAGGCCCCCACTGCACCTGGCCACGACCTCACCTTCCAGCTGCACGATCTCAGAGCGGCATTCGGGACAGCGCTTCGGCATCACCACTCTCTGTGCGTCCTTCGCTCGGGGGCCCACCACTTTGACGATCTGAGGAATCACGTCACCCGCACGACGCACGAGCACCCGGTCTCCCGCCATGAGACCGAGACGCTCGACCTCGTCCATGTTGTGAAGCGTGCAGTTGCTGACGGTCACGCCGCCGACGAACACGGGCTCGAGCCGCGCGACCGGCGTGATTGCACCCGTGCGGCCCACCTGAAATTCCACCGCAAGCACCCGCGTGCTTGCTTCCTCCGCCGGAAACTTGAATGCGATGGCATAGCGTGGCTTGCGGGTCACGGTGCCGAGCTCTCGCTGCAGCGCAAGCTCATCGACTTTGACCACGACACCGTCGATCTCATAGGGAAGCTCGTCGCGCACTTCGAGGGTGCGACGCGTATAGGCGATACAACCCTCGACACCGTTCACTGTGTCTGCGTCGGGATTCACCCTGAGCCCCCACTCTTTGAAACGCGCGAGCACTTCGCTCTGCGCGGCGGGAGCCCAATTCCCCACAATTTCCCCCACGCCATAACAGAACATGCTCAATGGCCGCGTAGCGGTCATCTTCGGATGGAGCTGACGCAAACTACCGGCAGCGCCATTGCGGGGATTGACGAGGGTCTTTTCGCCGCGCGCCCTTGCAGCCTCGTTGTATGCAAGAAATCCTGCCTTCGGCATGTAGATCTCGCCACGCACCTCGAGCACCGCGGGATGATCGTCGCCTCTCAAATGCAACGGTATCGCCTTGATCGTGCGGACGTTGCTGGTGATGTTCTCGCCCTTTCGCCCATCGCCTCGCGTCGCACCGAGGGTAAACCGACCCGACTCGTAGCGAAGGTTGACCGCCACACCATCGATCTTGGGCTCACAGGTATAGGTGAGGGCGTCTTCGCGTCCGAGCCGCGTCCTGATTCGCTCGTCGAATTCCTCGAGCCCCGATTCGTTCGTACACTTGTCCAGCGAGAGCATGGGAAGCGCGTGCACCACAGTCTCGAACTGGTCGAGCGGCGCACCGCCCACTCGCTGCGTAGGCGAGTCTTCCGTGACCAACTCGGGATGACCGGCCTCGAGCTCAACGAGACGGTCGAAGAGCGCATCGAAGTCAGCGTCGGAGATTTCCGGATCGTCGAGCACGTGATAGCGATGGTTGTGATATTCGACGCTGCGCCGAAGCCCGTCGATCTCGGCGGCGATCGCGGAGGTGCCCATGTCAGACTCTGTGCATCAACCGTTTGCGCGAGAACTCGTGGATACGTTGTCGGCAATGCTCGATGGTCTGAGACGTCATCACGCTGCGTTGCTCGTCGCGCAGATCTCCGTCGAACCGCTCGGCGATATCCTTCGCAACGCGCAGCATTTCTTCGAATGCCGACATCGGCCCATCGGGCCCCGGTAGACGCATGAACAACGACACCCCTGCGGTCGTGGACTCGTCCAGAGTCCCGAGATCGAAGGTGCCGGGCTCGACCGCGCTCGCCATGCTGAAGCGAATTCCGTCCAACGAGCGTTTGCCTCGTGCATACCGGTGAAAGATGTTCATGTCACCGAATTTGAGACCGTGTTTACCCGCCAGGTCCACGATGTCCGCTCCGGCGAATCCCTCGTTGCGCGCAATGACATTGATCACGACCACCTCGTCGAACTCGCCCCATTCGGGATCGACCGTTCCCACGTCGTCCGCAGACTTGGCGCTCACGTTCTCAGGCGAGCGTCTGCGCTCGCGCTCGGGGACCGGCGCGACCCGCGCCTCACCCCCCGCTTCGGCCACCGGCTCCATCAATACCGGGACCTGCTGATCGAGATCCAAGTCCGTCCGTTGAGTGGAATCCTTCTCCCCGTCGCGAGACACCACGCGGGCACCGCCGCTCGGTAGCTCCGCGCGCAGAAGGACCAGCTCGTCGAACTCTTCGGTGGGTGCATCGCGATCGATCTCGATGCGAGCATTCGTGCGCCGATTGCTCCACGCAAGCCAGGCCGCGTGAACCAGCACGGCAGCGAGCAACACGCTGCCAATGATCAATATCCAGTTACGTATGTCGTCCATCGCCCTTTTCACACCGCTGCAAGTGCAGCGGCTTCCTCCACGTCGACGGACACCAGGCGCGATACGCCGGGCTCTTGCATCGTGATCCCCATCAGATGCTCGGCCATCTCCATCGTGATCTTGTTGTGCGTCACGAAGATGAACTGTATATCTTTCGACATCTCCTGCAACAGGCGTGCATATCGAACCACGTTGACATCATCGAGCGGCGCGTCCACCTCGTCGAGCATACATACCGGCGAAGGATTGAGCTGAAAGATCGCAAAAATCAACGCGATGGCCGTCAACGCCTTCTCGCCTCCGGACAGGAGATGAATGCTGGTGTTGCGCTTGCCAGGGGGTCGCGCCATCAACGTGACACCGGTGTCGAGCAGATCGTCGCCAGTCATCTCCAAATACGCATGACCGCCCCCAAAGACGCGGGGGAACAATTCCTTGAGCCCGCTGTTCACAGCCTGGAACGTGTCGCTGAAACGCGAGCGCGTCTCACGGTCGATTCTGCGGATGGCGTTCCCGAGGGTGGTCAGGGCTTCAACCAGATCGTCGTTCTGCGCGTCGAGATAGCTCTTGCGCTCGCTCTGGACCTTGAACTCGTCGATCGCGGCAAGATTGATGGGGCCAAGTCGGTTGATACGCACCCCGAGCTTCTCTAGCTGCTCTTCCCAGGCGGCCACGCCTGCATCCTCAGCCAACCCGCTGGTGAGCTCATCCATCGAATAGTGGGTGCCATCGATCTGCTCCACCAGTCCCCGGCGCCGGGTGTCGATCTCCTGGCGCTCGAGGCGCGCCTGCTCCAAGCGCCCGCGCACTTCCTGAAGCTCGTTTTCCGCCGCGGCGCGCTGATCCTCCAAACCACGCAGCTCCGCGTCTACCTTCTCGAGTGCACGCCGCAGATCACCGAGAGATTGCTCCACTTCAAGGCGCTGCGCCAGATACCGCTCGAGATTCTCACGCAGCTCGGGCAGTGGCTCGCCCGCCTCATCGATCCCGAGCTCCAGCTGCCGCCGGGATTGCGAAAACTCCGCCTGCTGACGCACCAGACGATCGCGCGCTACCTGAGTGGACGCATGCCTTGCCTCGAACTCCTGGCGTTGAAGCGACAGCTCGTGGTGCGCGCCCCGCGCCTGCTGAAGCTGTTCGCGAGCCGTTTCCACCGTCTCATGGATCTCACCTCGGCGTCCCCGCAGGCGCTGTTCCTCTTCCCCATCCTCCGAGACCCGCTCACGCGCCGTCGCAAGCTTCGCCATGGCCTGGGCAAGATGGTCTCGGACCTCGCGTAGTTGCTCTTCGATCTCCGCGCGCTCGGCCGCGGCACGACGTTCCCGATCGAGGGCCTCTTCGCGCCGCACGGCCAGAACCTTTTGCTCCGCGGCAAGATCCGCACGCTCTCCCTGGCGGACATCCATTCGCTTACGAAGCTCGTCGCGCTGATCTTCGAAGTCCCGCATCCGCTCACGGAACTCCATGATCTCCGCCTGTAACCGAGTTACGGTGTCGCGGCTCTCGTTCAGGGTGACGCACTGCGCCTCGAGCTCATGCGCTCTGGAAAGAAGCCCCGCCGTACCCACATCGCCCCGCGCGACGCGCGCCCAGTCGCGCCCGACCCAAATCCCTTCCGCAGTCACGATGGACTCTCCATGCGCCAACGCTTCGCGTCGTGCGAGTGCATCGGTGAGAGTGTCCGCGATCTGCACACCGTCCAGCACAGGCTCCAGATCAAGATCCGATGTCATCACATCGGCAAGCAGTCGGTGTGGGCCGGACCTCGCTGTGCGCCCGCGGGATTTGAGTGCGAGCAACGTGAGCTCACCTTCGGCAATCTCCCCGAGCCCCTGCGCGACGCTCCCGAGAGATTCCACCACGACGCCCTGGAGCATGGGTCCGAGGACGACCTCGGCCGCAGCCTCCCATCCCCGCTCTACGCTGACCCGCTCTCCCAGGCGCGAAACGTCTGCAAGACCGCGTTCGGCCAGCCAGCGAACCGTCGCGTCCGCATCACGACCCAGCGCTGCCTGCTGCAGAGCTTGAAGCGATGCATGGTGACTCTCGAGCTCCGTGAGGGCTTCGCGTGCCTGAGCGAGCACTTGCTCCGTACGCTCCAGCGAGTCGCGTCCCGTCACAATGTCACCCTGGATCCGTTCGTGGGTAGCATCCATCGAACGCATCTCGGCTTTGATCTCGAATTCCTGCGTCTGCAGCCGCTTCAGCTCCTGCAGGGCGCTGGCATCGCCCCCCGCGGTGGCGCCTTCCTGACGTGCGAGCCTGTCCTCGAGCCGCGCGAGCTGCTGCTCGAGATGCTCTTCGCGCGAGCATTGCACCTCGACCTCGCGCCGGTTTTCAGACGCGCCGTGCGTGAAGGTGTCCCACAACTCCTGCCATCGATCGAGCTCCGCCTCCTTTTCAACCAGCGAGGCACCCGCAGCCACCTCATAGGTCTCGGCGTCTGCGAGCTTTGGATGCAGCCCATCCAGCGCTTCCCGGACTGTTCGAATCACCTCGTCGTCGGTGCGCAGCTCGTCCTTTGCTCGCGATTCACGTCGCGCCGAGTCGTCCAGATCGCTCTCGAGCTGCCGCATGCGTTGCTCGTGATACTGGATCGATTGCTCGGTACGGGCGATGTCCGCCCCGAGGTGGTAATAGCGACCCTGAACTTCGCTCGAGCGCTGCGTATCCTTGGCAAGTTGCTCTCGCGTCCGCTCGATCGAGACCTCCATGGATCGCAGCGCGCTCTGCGCTCGCTCGAAGTCGACCTCGCGCCCCTGCACGCGGGCGTGGTGTCGTTCAAACTCGCCGTCGAGATCCTGCCAACGCAGGGCGAGAAGCTCGGCCATCGTGCGCCGCTCTTCGTCCTTCAGGGTCTGGTATCTCTCCGCCGCCCGCGATTGGCGCTTCAACTGGCCCAACTGGCGTTGCAGCTCCTCGCGCAGGTCAAGCAGCCGGTCGAGATTGTCCTTCGTGCGTCGAATGCGACTCTCGGTCTCGCGACGACGCTCCTTGTATTTGGATATGCCCGCAGCTTCCTCGAGGTAGCCACGGAGCTCGTCCGGTTTCGCATCCACCAACGCGCCGATCATTCCTTGCTCGATGATCGAATAGCTGCGCGGTCCAAAACCGGTGCCGAGGAAGATGTCGGTGATGTCTCGGCGCCGGCAACGATGCCCGTTCAGGAAGTAGGTCGATTGTGCGTCGCGGGAGACCTGGCGCCGAATGGCGATTTCGGAGTAGGCGGCATACTCGCCACCGATGCGACCATCGGCGTTATCGAAGATCAGCTCGATGCTCGCAAGGGAGGTGGGGCGGCGGCTGCTGGAACCACTGAAGATGACGTCCGTGATGGCCTCGCCACGCAGCTGCTTTGCCGAACTTTCGCCCATGACCCACCGCACGGCATCGATGATATTGGACTTGCCGCAGCCGTTCGGGCCGACAATTGCGCAGAGATTTCCAGGGAAGCTGACGTTCGTCGGATCGACGAAGGACTTGAAGCCAGCAAGCTTGATCGACTTGAGCCGCATGGACGTAGAATTTTAATGCAATTCCCACTAGATCACTACGGGGCAGATGCAGCTAGTTTTCGGAAACTAGCTCAGCTCGAGCGCCCGTTCGCGTTGCCTGCGGCTGAAATTGCTCATTGTGTGCTCAACCGCTTGGACGGTGCGTGAGCGTATCGCCACCAACACGGCACGTAACTCCGCGAGATCTTGCTCCATCCGCTCAGAGCCTCGAGCCAGCACCTGGTACATCAAGCGCTGATGGGCTGGCAACAGATCCTCGACGATGGACTGCAGGTAGCAGTTTCCACACAGGGGGAAGGCCGCCCGAAAATAGGCGCCGGTCGCGTCGGTGAACGCACCGATGTTGCCTTCGTCGAGCGCCTGCTCCATATCCTTCAACGCGTCGTCGAATCCCGCGAGCTCGGACGCATCCTTCCACACCCGCGTCGCCTTGGTCATCAGCATCGTGAGCAATGTGGACGTGATCTCGAACAGGCTCTCGACCTGCTCGCGGTGAAGCCCACTCACCACCGCTCCACGGCGCGGAATGATCTCGATCAGGTGTCGTCCTTCCAATATCAGCAGCGCTTCGCGTACCGAGCCACGACTCACTCCGAGACTCTTCGCGACCTTGAGCTCCTGGATGCGCTGCGCGGGGGCGAGCTTCCCGGTGATGATCTCATCACTCAGGTGATTCGCAATCTGCTCGGTCAAGCTGACTGCCGGCTTGAAATTAATCGATGGCTCCACCGTTCTCCTCCCGCCGCTCTCCCCCACGGACGGCAATGGCTACTACTCCCGACGGCGTTTGACCACCGAACAAGCGAAACGTTTCACGGTACGAATTTCCCACGAGAACGAGCAGTTCCGGCCGGAAGTGGCTCCGGGGCATGAATGCCGCGGCAGCCGTGCCGCTGCCGTAAGCAAAACCCGCTTTTCGCGGGGCCTTTTACGGAAGAACGCGGCGCGAAAAGTAAGGGTTTTGGGAGCGCAGGCGAACTTGCTTCGCCGCAGCGTAAGAGGAAATTGCCATGGACGGCAATTTCCGGATAGCTAGAGCGCCCTGTCGGTGAGGAGAAGGCTCACCGAGGTCATTCCCGAATCCAGCCGGAACGGACCTGCCACCGCCTCGAGGTCGTCATCGCTGCGGGTCGTGCTTCCCGCGATGGCGGTGCGCGCCACGATCTCCACCGCCGGGGCCGTGGACAAGCGGCGCGCCGGGTTCATGGCAGTAGAATCGTCGAGCACCACCGTCACAGGCAGCTCTCCCAGTTGACGTCGCGCCACCGCTAGCGGCATCCGCTCCCCTGGCGCCCGCGCGAGAATGAACACCAGGGTGGATGGCGGGAAGCTCTCGCGGATCTCCGGCGCGATGTCCACCTCGACCTCGAAGCCGGGACTCGGAGCGGACGCCACGTCGATGGCGGCCTTCTCACCGGCCTTCTGAACAG
>JAPULC010000460.1 GCA_027295305.1 Gammaproteobacteria bacterium | reverse complement strand
GGCTCGACGTCGCCAATCGGCTGGAGCCCGGCAAACCCTCGAATCGCAACCGCAGTCAGCCCTCGAGTCGCGTTTTCTGGGGAGACGAGACCGACACCGAGCTGCGCGAGCTGTTTGCGGACTTCACCTTTGGAGCGAGCTATCTGCGAATCGGCAAGCAGCAGGTGGTGTGGGGCGAGGCAGATGGGCTCAAGGTGCTCGATCAGGTGAACCCACAATCGTTTCGCGAGTTCATACTTGCGGACTTCGAAGATTCACGCATTCCGTTGTGGATGGCGAATGCGGAAATTCCGGTGGGCCAGGCACATTCATTGCAACTGCTCTGGATTCCCGACACGACCTATCACGATGTTCCCGAGGCCGATGCGAAGTTCGCATTCAGCTCATCGAGGCTCGTGCCCTCACTGCCGGCAGGCGTGCCGATTGCGAGCATTACGCGCGAGCGCCCGAGTGATGCTCTCAAGGACTCCGATGTGGGAATGCGCTTCTCGAGCTTTCTCGGCGGCTGGCAGCTTTCGTTCAACTACCTCTATCACTACTTCGATCAGGCGGTGGTGCGACGCGACTTGACGGCGGCTGGAGTTGCCCTGTCATCGAGCTACGAGCGCACGCACCTCGTCGGGGGCACGTTCAACTACGCGAGCGGCGACTTCGTGATTCGCGGCGAGACGGGCTATTCGAGCGACCGCTACTTCTTGTCGGATCGACCTGGCGATCGCGATGGAGTGGTCAGAAGTGCCGAGCTGGGCACGGTGCTCGGGGTCGACTGGAGTGGGCTGAGAAACACCCTGATCTCCGCGCAGCTGTTTCAGTCGAGTGCCTTCGATCATGGGCGCGCCATGACGCGCGACCGGCACGAGCGCAGCGCGAGCCTCCTCTTTCGCCGCGATCTTCGAAACGACACGATCAACACCGAGCTCCTGTGGATCCAAAGCATCAACGATGGCGATGGCGTCATCCAGGCGCAAGTCCGCTATGCCATTCGCGGCAATGTGGAACTCTTTGCAGGCGCCGATGTGTTTTACGGCTCGAGCGACGAGCTGTTCGGGCAGTTCGACGCACGCGACAGGCTCACCTTCGGCATCGAAGTGGGGCTATGAATACACAAGCCGTCATGTCGGCATCGACTGTGAGGGCGCCGCCCATTTTCATGCTCGGTATGCTCTCGGCTCTGGGCCTCTTTGCCACCAACATCTATCTGCCTTCACTCCCGGCCATCGCCGACGCTCTCCACACCACCACGTCGGGTGCTCAGACCACAGTGACGGTGTTCATGTTGACGTTCGCCGTGGCCCAACTGCTGTTCGGGCCCATCACCGATCGTTATGGACGTCGTCGGGTGCTCGTCGCCGGACTCTTCATCTATAGCGCCGCGAGCATTGCGGGAATGCTTGCTACGGACATCCAGAGCTTGATCGTCGCGCGCTGCGTTCAAGCCGTCGGTGCGTGTTCGGCGGCGGTGATCGCGCGTGCAATTGTGCGCGACGTGTTCGATGGGCTCGCGATCTTCCGCGCGATGGCGGTGGTCTCGGCGTTCATGGCCATTGCGCCGGGCCTCATGCCCGCCATCGGGGGCCTCCTCCAGGACACGTTTGGCTGGCGCGCGAACTTCGCGTTCGTATCGATGCTCGGTGTGATACTCATCGTGTGGGCAATCGTATCCTTGCGGGAAACCACCCGTGAGACTACGGCGTCGCTTTCTCTGCGCAGTGCAATGCAGAGTTACTTCGAGCTCATCGGATCGTGGCGCTTCTTCGCACCTGCACTTCTCGGCGGCCTGCCTTTCGGGGGAGTGGTCGCGTATTTTGCGGGCGGGCCGATCGTGTTCATCGAGCATCTCGGGCTCGCGCCCTGGCAGTATGGCCTGGTCCCTGCGTTTGGCGCCACCGGGGTGGCCCTCGGCAGCATCACCGTCAACCGGATGACGGGTCGCGCATCGACGCAATCCATGTTTGCGATTGGGGCAACGTTTCTGTTTTCGGGAGCCCTGGCGATGCTTCTGCTTGCGCTGTCGGGCTACTTCACGGTGATCACGATCGTCGTCGCGGCGACCGTCTATCTCTATGGCATGGGCATTCTCATCCCGGCCGGGACAAGCGAAGCCATGCGTCACGTTGCGCCGGTGATGGCAGGGCGTGCCTCCGCGATGACCGGTTTCCTGCAGATGCTCATGGGCGCCCTCGGCGCATTCGTGGTGAGCGTCTTGCCGCACCTCCCGCTCCTCGGATTCCCTCTGGTGATGATGGGGATGGGCGCGACGGCCGTGGTCGTGCTGTTTGCCTACCGACCCCGACAACAGCAGGTCGTACGTATCAATGCGCGAGACAGGCTCACCTTCGATATCCCGCCGAGACTATGAATACGGAGGCCGTCATGTTATCAAGACCCCGAATGTAGCGTGCTCGCATATACGAACCACGACGGTGCATGACTGATCCCGAGAGCCCCAACGACGATACTACGCCGCAGCGCATGAGTGACGATGCGCGCCACGCTGCCTATTGGCGCGCCAACCTTCGTCTCATGGGCGCCTTACTCTTTGTCTGGTTCCTCGTGTCCTACGGCTTCGGCATCCTGCTGGTGGAGCAGTTGAATGCCATTCGCTGGTTCGGGTTTCGTCTCGGATTCTGGTTCGCCCAACAGGGATCCATTTATGTGTTCGTGGTGCTGATCTTCGTCTACGTGTGGCGGATGAATCGGCTCGATCAACGCTACGGCGTGGATGAGGACGAACAAGTAGACGAGGAAGAAGATGAGGAAGAGAACGAAATAGAAGAAACAAAGGAAGAAGAAGGAGGCGGTGCGTAAATGGAACTACGCGTGCTCACGTATCTCGTCGTTGGTCTGACGTTTCTGCTCTACATCGTGATTGCCATTCGCAGTCGCGCAACCAGCACCGGGGACTTCTACATCGCAGGCCGCCACGTGTCGCCCCTCGCCAACGGGGCCGCAACCGCGGCCGACTGGATGTCGGCGGCCTCCTTTCTGTCGATGGCCGGCATCATCGCGTTCGAGGGCATGGACGGCTCGCGCTACCTCATGGGCTGGACGGGTGGCTACGTGTTGCTCGCGCTTCTGCTGGCGCCGTACCTGCGCAAGTTCGGCAAGTTCACCGTGCCCGATTTCGTGGGCGATCGTTACTACTCCGACACGGCGCGCGTGGTCGCCGTCATCTGCACGCTGTTCATCTCGCTCACCTATGTGGCAGGGCAGATGCGCGGCGTCGGCATCGTGTTCTCGCGTTTTCTCGAGGTGGAGATCGGTACCGGCGTGGCGGTGGGTATGGGCATCGTGTTTTTCTACGCGGTGCTCGGGGGCATGAAGGGCATCACGTACACGCAGGTGGCACAGTATTGCGTGCTGATCTTTGCCTACACCGTGCCGGCCGTGTACATCTCCCTGCTTCTGACGGGCCACCTCTTTCCGCAATTCGGTTTCGGCGCCACGCTCACGGCGGCTCCTGATACCTACCTGCTCGACAGGCTCGATGGTCTGACGACAGAGCTGGGCTTCGGTGCCTATACCGATGGACGCAAGTCCACGATCGACATGTTCTTCATCACGTTTGCATTGATGGCAGGTACCGCGGGATTACCCCAT
>JAPULC010000046.1 GCA_027295305.1 Gammaproteobacteria bacterium | reverse complement strand
ACCATTGCGGCGATGGCGACGGATCACGAAAAATTCGTGCATGTCCCAGACATCTTTACGCCCATCGATCTCTGAGCCCTGACCAATGATGGCGAAGCCCGCGGGAAGCTCGTCCACATAGAGGAGATAGACGACCTCGTCGGGATTGTCCCATGCGTGGGGGTTTTGCAGATAGCTCCCGTCGGCGCCAATGTCGTAGCCGAGGATCTCGGCGAAGTCGTAGAAGTATAGATTCAGCAGGTTCTCGAACAGCGCCGCGTGCTCGCGGGCATTGGCTTCTATGAGCTCGATCTTCAGCTTCTCGGTGTCAACCATTTGGCCTCGCGCGCGTTGAGTGGACTGATGTGTCGACAGGCTGTTTGCGACAGGTTTGTCTTGATGCAGCGTATACTTCAAGGTGTGCGACGCGGGGAATCAACCCATGAACCGTTCGCAAAACTATCGGGCCTCGAGCCACTTCGGTCTCGGGCCGCGCTCCGGTGAGATCGAAGCCATTGGCGACGATCCACGCGGTTGGCTGCTCGCTCAGCTCAAACATGCCGGCTCGGTTCCAAAGCAACTCCAGGGTCTCAGATCCTCGTCAGAGTACCTCAAGCACCTACAGGACTTCTATCGGGAACGGCGCCAGATGCAGCGCGCCATCCAGGCGGGTAAAGCCCCGGGCGAGGACGAGGTCGAGAACGTTCGGCGTTTCTTCCGGGACGACATTCGCCCGCAGGTCATGAGTCAGATCTCCGCGCGGATGCAGGTGGCGATCACGACAGAGACCCCGTTCGTCGAGCGCCTGGTGCACTTCTGGTCGAACCACTTCACCGTATCGTTGGCGAAGCAACGTCTCATCTCGCTGGCGTGCGTGGCGTACGAGAACGAGGCGATTCGTGCACATTTGAATGGACATTTCGCAGAGCTTCTGTTGGCGGTTGAAACCCACCCGGTGATGCTGATTTATCTCGACAATCAGCAATCCATCGGCCCCGACTCGGTCATCGGTCGGCGCCGCAGGCGCGGTCTGAACGAGAATCTCGCGCGAGAAATTCTCGAGCTCCACACCCTCGGGGTCGATGGAGGCTATACCCAGGATGACGTGACGGCGTTTGCTCGCGTCATCACGGGTTGGACGGTGGTGAACGATCGCATCCGACGCTTTACCGACGCCAAGCCTGGGGAGTTCGTGTTCGTCGATGCGATGCACGAGCCCGGAAAGCAGCGCGTGCTCGACAAGACCTATGCCGACTCGGGCGTGGGTCAAGGCGTGTCGGTTTTGCGCGATCTCGCGCTTCATCCATCGACCGCGAACTTCGTTGCCACGAAGCTGGTTCGACACTTCGTGGCGGACGATCCTCCCCCAAAAGCAGTTCGTAAGATCGCAGACGTGTTTCTGAAAACGCAAGGGCATCTTCCATCGGTGCACGCCGCAGTCGCTCAGCTCGATCTCGCGTGGGCGAGTGATGAGCGCAAGCTCAAGACACCCAACGAATACGTCGCCTCTGCGCTCAGGGGATTGGATCTCCCGCGGGTTCCCACCGAGCGCATCCTCGGTAGTCTTGCGCTCATGAATCAATCACCTTTCACCGCACCTTCCCCCGCTGGCTGGTCCGATTACGCCGAGCATTGGGGGAGTCCCAATGCACTGCTGCAGCGCATTGAATGGGGTGTACAACTCGGAGAGCGTGCCGGCGGATTCGTGCGCCCGTCCGCGCTTGCGAGAAACATGCTCGATGAATCGCGCTCGGCGGACGTGGTGCTTGCGGTGGATCGAGCCGCGAGTGCGAGCCAGGGCCTGGGGATATTGCTGGCATCGCCGGATTTCCAGCGGCGCTGAGGAGGCAGGCGAGGATGGTCAGAAGAAGAGCAGTCATCAGGGGCCTGGGTTTCGGGCTGGGCGCTGCCATGGCCCCCTATGCAGCACCGACATTCGCCGTCGGGGGGGCGTCGGCCGGCGATCCGCGGCTGGTGGTCGTGATCCTGCGTGGCGGAATGGACGGATTGGCGGCCGTTGCCCCTTATGGTGACGGGCACTATGAAAGTGCTCGCCATGGTATTGCGCTCGACAAGCCCGGGCGCGCAGGCGGCGTTCTGGAACTCGACGGGTTCTTCGGCCTGCATCCCAACCTGACAAATCTGCACGCGATGTATGGACGTAAGGAATTGCTGGTGGCGCATGGCGTCGCCTCGCCCTATCGAGAGCGTTCTCACTTCGATGCGCAGAATGTGTTGGAGCTCGGGCTGGGGGCGCCCCACGTGGCCAAACAAGGCTGGCTCAGTCGTGCGTTGCCCTTGATCACGTCGGACAAGCGTGATCCGGAGGAGTACGCCATTGCGCTGGGTCAATCGGTGCCGTTGATCTTACGCGGCCCCCACAGCGTCGGCTCGTGGGCGCCCGATCGGATACCCGATCCCGATGAGGATACCTGGGCGAGAATCAAGGCGCTTTATTTGGACGACGCGTTCCTCGGACCGAAGCTCGAGGCGGCGTTGATGGCCGATGAGATAGCTGGGGCCACGGCCGCGAAGCGGGGGCGCCCCCGGGGAAATCCGATGCGGGTGGTGGTCGAAGCGAGTGCGCGTTTCCTGAGTCACGTGTCGGGCCCTCGTGTGGCTGTGTTCGAAAGCAACGGCTGGGATACTCATGCAAACCAGGGCATGTCCCAGGGCCA
>JAPULC010000459.1 GCA_027295305.1 Gammaproteobacteria bacterium | reverse complement strand
AGCCGCGCTGGATTCAAGCTCCACTCAGCCCTCTATGGGGACACGGAGGACCGATCGCTGATCCGCAATTTAGCGCGGGTGCAGCCACGTTGGCATCATCTCGTAGGCATCGAAGCTCGCTTTCGCATCGAACTCGACGTTGCTGCCACCCAGCAGCTTCTGCAAATCCCCCGCGTTGTAGGCATCGAACAACTCGGTACAGCCTCCGATGTGTTGACCGCCAACAAAGATCTGCGGGATCGTGGGCTCCGAGGTGATCTGTTTGAGCACGCCTCTGATCTTGCCGCCACGATCGTCGCGTTGATATTCCACCGAGTCGAGATCGATGGACTGATACGGAATCTCCAACCTCGCGAAGAGCTTTCTCACCGACCAGCAGAACTCACACCACTCCAGCGCAAACAGCACGACGGGTTGCTCACTATCCGCGAGGATCTTGAATACGAAGGCCTTTTCTTCGGCATCCACGTCTACGGTTTCCTCGGGTTCCTCGGCTTCTGACGGTGCCGCTGGCGGCGGCGCATCGAAACGAAACCTTGGCGTAGAGCGTGAGATCTCGATTTCCTCGTCGTTCATGTCCTCCTCGATGTCCTCGAACAGCGGCGTGCTGAGATAGCGCTCGCCCGTGTCGGGCAACATGCAGAGCACGGTGGTGCCCTCGGGTTCGCGTTTGCAGATCTCGAGTGCGCCGGCGAAGGTGGCGCCACTCGATATGCCGACGAAAATACCTTCCCTTTGCGCAAGCTCCCGCGAAAGCCGAAGCGCATCGGTGCCCGCAATCGGCATGATTTCGTCGATGAGCTCGCCGTGCACCGCATCCTCCGCGAGCTTCGGGATGAAGTCCGGGCCCCAGCCCTGCATCAGATGCGGCCGGAACGATGGATGACTTGCCGCCGGTGTACCGTCGGCGGTGCGTTCCTGAGGAATGCCGCTGCCGAGCACCTGAGAGTTGTCGGGCTCGCACGCGATGATCTTCGTGTTCGGACTTTCCTTCTTCAGCACCCGCGCCACACCCTTCAAAGTCCCGCCCGTGCCGTACCCGGTGACCCAGTAGTCCAGCGAGCCGTTCGGAAAGTCTGCAAGGATCTCCTTTGCCGTGGTCTGGGAATGAATGTTGGCATTGGCCTCGTTCTCGAACTGACGGCACAGGAACCAGCCGTGGGTTTCCGCGAGCTCCACCGCCTTCGCGAGCATGCCGCTACCTTTTTCCGACGCTGGGGTCAGCACCACCCGGGCACCGAGAAAGCGCATCATCTTGCGCCGCTCGACACTGAAGTTCTCCGCCATGGTCACGACGAGGGGATAGCCCTTCACGGCGCACACCATGGCGAGGCCGATCCCGGTATTGCCGCTGGTGGCCTCCACCACGGTCTGACCCGGTTTGAGCTCGCCACGGCGCTCAGCGTCGTCGATCACGCCCCACGCCAAACGGTCTTTGACCGACCCCAGCGGGTTGAAGGCCTCCATCTTCACGTACAGATTCGCTCCCGCCGGCGCGAGCTTCTCGATCCTGATGACCGGGGTATTCCCGATGGTGCCGAGGATGTTGTCGAACTTGGCCATGGTGCTCTCCTGCTCGGGGGCCTGCGCCCTCATCCGATTCCGATGACGTTGGATTGTAGCGAGGCAAGCGGCTGCGCCAATCTCAACGTGCACGCACGTCCCTCTCCCCATTCCTGGGCAAATGGCTTGGGCAACATGACAGTTGGCCCGCGCGGCTCGTCTCAGTATCCTGCGGCGCTCCCGAGCACATCGAGCCCTATTTGAACCCACTGCGTCTATATCTCTTCGGCACTGGATCTTGGTTTCTCGCCTACGGCATCCAGACGGTGACGTTCGCGTGGCTCGTGACCATGGTGCTGCGCGAATCCCCCGAGATGGTGGGCGTGGCGCAAATGACCATGCTGATCCCGACGATGCTGTTCATTCTGGTCGGCGGGAGCCTTGCCGATCACCTGGGCGGGCGACGCATGACGATCATCGCGCAAAGCGTGGCGGTGCTCCCGCCACTGTTTCTCCTCGCGGCGCTCTGGGCCGACGCGCTCACCTTCAGGATCATCATTCTCTACGCGATCGTGATGGGGCTCGCCCAGGCGTTCGTCACCCCGGCCCGCGACCGGTTGCTCGCCCAGGTCGCCGAGGGGCGCATTCAACGCACCGTGGTATTGGCAAACATGACCCAATTCGGGGTGCAGATGGTGGGCTTTGTGATTGCATCGTTCGCAGAGGCCGTTGGACCGGTGCCCATTCTCGCCACCCAGGCCTTGATTCTCGCCATCGGCGTTATCACTTTCACCCGCGTGATCGCGGGGCCCGCCGCTCCGATGGTGGCCGAGCGACGCATGGTACGCGACATGCTCGCATCCATTCGCGAGGGATATCGCACCGTGGCGGCATCCCGGGCCATGCGCATGGTGTTCCTTCAGAACTGCGCCATGGGGCTTTTCTTCATGGGCGCCTACGTGGTCACGCTGCCGTTGCTCGTGCGCGAAGTCTACGACGGCACCTCGTCGGACCTCGCGTGGATGAATGCGTTCAACGCGCTGGGGCTCGTCACCACCATCGTGATATTGATGCGTTTCGGCGACATCCGAAAACAGGGACGCGCACTGCTGGTGTCGCAGGCGCTTGCATCCGTCGTGCTGGTAATCGCGGGGCTGGCGGGTGTGAGCTTCACCGTCTTCGTGTCCCTCGTGTTCGTCTGGGGCATGTGCGGCGGCATTACCATGAGCATGGCCCGCACCATCATGCTGGAGGCCGCCCCCGAGGATCAGCGCGGCCGCGTGATGTCGTTCTTCTCGTTCTCCTTCATGGGCGCCGGACCCCTCGGGGCGCTCGGGAACGGCTTTCTCGTGGACTGGGTGGGAGCCGAGATGGCGCTCGTGACAACCGCCACGCTGATGCTCGTCACGATTCTCATCATCATGGTGTCATCGCAGCTCTGGCGCTTCGAGGGACCGCTTCATACTGTCTGAGAGCCTTCTGCGTCGGCGGGCTGGGGAGAGACGTCGCGCACAACCGGCGCACCTGTCAGAATTTCGGGTCCGATCGCCTGACGAAAGGAGCCCTCAGGGAGTGAAAATAAGCACACACATTGCCGCAGCGAACGCCCCGGAACTGGTGGAGGGTATCGTCGACGCCGACGCTGCCGGACTCGATACCGCATGGCTCACGGTGGGCGGCGTGGCGAGCGATCCGTTTGCGGTATTCGCGTCCGCCGCGCACC
>JAPULC010000458.1 GCA_027295305.1 Gammaproteobacteria bacterium | reverse complement strand
TCGAATCAAGAATGCACCCGCAACCGCCTTTGTCGACGGGCGCATGATCGGAGGTCTGAAGGAACATCTATTTGCGGTGCTGCGCGACATCGTGTTCATGCACACCAAGATCGCCACCGACCCGCAATTCGATTTCGAGCGCTCCGAGTCCATTACCGAGGCGGTGTTTCACATTCTTCGCAACGCCCGTGTGCTCAAGCCCAATCGTGACCCACGGCTCGTGGTCTGCTGGGGCGGACACTCCGTGCCGGATCACGAGTACGAATATTCCAAGGAAGTGGGTTACCAGCTCGGACTTCGAGGGCTCGACATTTGCACGGGCTGCGGTCCCGGCGCGATGAAGGGGCCCATGAAGGGCGCTGCGGTGGGTCATGCCAAGCAGCGAATTGCAGATGGCCGTTTCGTCGGCATCACCGAGCCGGGAATCATCGCCGCCGAGCCGCCGAATGCGATCGTCGATCAGCTCGTGATCATGCCGGATATCGAAAAGCGCCTCGAAGCCTTCGTGCGCATGGGGCACGCGATAATCGTGTTTCCGGGAGGTGTCGGTACCTGCGAGGAAATCCTCTATCTCCTTGGGGTTCTCATGCATCCAAAAAATGCAGCGCATCGATTTCCTCTGGTTTTCACCGGACCCCGTTCGAGTCGGCGCTACTTCGAGATCATCGATGAGATGATTGGCGCAATCCTCGGAGAAGCAGCGCGACAGCTCTACGAGATCGTGATCGACGACGCCGAAACCGTCGCCAGGCGGGTGCTCGAAGGCGTGCGCGGCGGGCGCGCCCAACGACGCCGCTCGGGGGATGCGTATTATTTCAACTGGCTGCTCGAGGTACCATTCGAGTTTCAACAGCCTTTCGAGGTGAGCCATGAGAGCATGTTGCAGGTGCCGCTCTTCGCTGACATGGCGCCGCATGTGCTCGCCTCCAACCTGCGCAGGATCTTTTCCGGCATCGTGGCGGGCAATGTGAAAGAGCATGGCATTCGGATGATCAAGCGTCACGGTCCTTTCGAGATCCGGGGCGAGGTGGCGGTCGTGAAGCCACTCGACGACCTGCTCTCGACGTTCGTGCGTGATCGCCGCATGAAGGTGGCGGCCGAAAGCTATGTGCCGTGTTACAAGCTCGCGTCCTGAGATCTCAGATTCGCCGCGAAAGCACTTTTCCCTGACCGCAGTACGCATCATCATGTGGGACTGAGGAGGGGACAGGGCTGTGATCTACGTGGTTCGTCACGCACAAAGTGCACCAGTGCCTGGGATGGCGCCGGCGGACTATCCGCTGACGCCCCAGGGGCGGGAGAGCGCGGTGAGACTGGTCCCGGTGCTGACCGCGCTCGGGATCGAGCAGGTATATTCCAGTCCCTATCAGCGGGCCGTGGATACGGTTGCGCCGTTTGCACTCGGCGCGGGTTTTGCGTGTGAGCTTGATTCGGAGCTGCGAGAACGCCGTCTCGCGGACGCGCCGCTGCCCTCGCCGGTCGCTCATGTTGCGGCGGTGCGAAGCTGTTGGGAGGACTTCGACCATCGTCTCCCCGGTGGGGAATCGAACCGTGAATGCCAGGCTCGCGCCTTGGGCGCCGCGTCGCGGCTTTGGGACCAGCACTCGGGAGAGCGTATCGTGCTCGCATCCCATGGTCAGTGGACGAGCCTGCTGCTGAATGCGCTGGATCCAGGCTTCGGGGTGGAGGAGTGGCTCGCCATACCCAATCCGGCCGTATTCCAGGTCGATCTCGAGGCACGCACCTGGCAAGCGGTTCCGCTGGTGGAGGCCGGCTGAATGCCCATCATCCGCATCGAAGCGCTGGTAGCCACCTCGCCGGTGGTCGAGCCGATGCTGAACGAGGTATCGCGGGCGGCCGCTGCGGCATTTGACGCGCATCCCCAGGATTTCTGGGTCACTTTTACAGCGCTGCGCGCCGGGCATTATCTGGAGGGCGGCCATGTGCGAGGCATCGACGATGCTCATCGCGTGGCGCCGCTGGTGACCATCTCGTCCTACGAGGGCCGCAGTGACGAGCAGATCGGGGACTGCCTGCGCGCCGTGGCGTATGCCGTCGGCAAGCATCTGAATCTGGACCCCGAGCTCGTATTCGTCGAATACCACGAGCTACGCCCCGGTCGAGTCTATACCGGGGGTGCGGTCAGGACCGAGTGAGATTGCTCGATGCCGAGTGTTACGGCCCGCTAGCTTCTATAATCTCTGCTAGTTTCCGGACAGAAACTAGCTGGTTCCTGTCCCACAAGGGACAAGAACTAGCGTCCGGGACGGGGATGTCGCGCCAGCCTTGCGGCTGGCGTAAGCAGGACCGCTTTGCGGAGCGCGGAGCCTTTTACGGGAAGAGCGCGCAGCAAAAAGCAAGGGCCTGGGAGCGCGGTGGGAGACCACCAGGATGAAGGCGAACATGCTTCGCCGCAGCGTTGGAGGAAATTCGCCCGGATGGCGAATTTCGGGACAGGAACTAGCTAAACGGACGAGCGAAGGCTTTTGGATTCACCGGTGCTGGAGGCGCGGGAGCTCGGGTGCGAGCGGGACGAGCGACAGCTCTTCGCGGACCTCAATTTCTCCCTTGAACGCGGCGACGTATTGCGTGTCGAAGGCCCCAACGGCAGCGGGAAGTCTACCCTCCTGCGGTGCCTGGCCGGGCTCACCAGCGATCACGAGGGCCAGGTGTTCTGGCGAGGCATGGAACTCAGTCGATGCCGCGAGGCGTTTGCGCTCGACCTGCTCTATCTTGGCCACCGCCCAGGGGTCGAAGCGGTGCTCACGCCGCTCGAAAACCTGGCGTGGTACCAGGATCTTGCCGCTGCCGGCGGGCGGGCCGATGCCTCCGCTGCCCTCGACGCGGCGGGACTTGCGGGCTATGAGCTCGTTCCATGTGCGCAACTCTCGGCGGGCCAGCATCGGCGGGTTGCACTGGCGCGATTGTGGCTGAAGGCTGGAGATGTCTGGCTTCTGGATGAACCCCTGACCTATATCGATGCCGAGGGAACGAACGCGATTGCGGAGAGAATCGAGGCACATCGTCGCGGTGGTGGCGTGGTGGTCTATGCCACGCACACAGGCTTACCGTTGGATGGCGAACAGGTGCTGCGCATCGGGATGCCGGTCGCCGGGTCGCCGGCCAGAGATCATGCAAGGTGACAGCGCCATTTCTGCGCTTTGCGGCAGGCGAGCTGCGCCGCAGCCTCGTCATTGCGTTTCGCCGCCGGGGAGATCTGCTGCAGCCGCTGGCCTTCTACGCCATGGCGGCCTCGTTGTTTCCACTCGCGGTGAATCCGGAGCCGGCGCTCATGGTTCGCATCGCCGCGGGAGTGGTCTGGGTGGGGGCGCTGCTGTCGACGCTGCTTTCCCTCGAGCATCTGTTCCGGCGGGATTTCGAGCAAGGCACCCTGGAACAACTCGTGCTCTGTGGTCAGCCGCTGTTTCTGGCTGCATTGGTGCGAGTGTTAGCCCATTGGCTGACCACCGGGGTGCTGCTGACGCTGTTGGCGCCGGTGCTTGCCGGGATGCTTCGGCTTCCCGCCGCAGCCCTGCCGGTGCTGATTCTGTCATTGCTTCTGGGGACACCGATTCTCAGCATGATCGGATCGGTGGCTGCTGCGTTGACCGTCGGCATAGGACGCGGGGGGCTACTCGTGTCGGTGCTCGTCCTGCCTTTGTACGTGCCCCCCCTGGTCCTTGGGGTGAGTGCGGTGGAGCTGTATCTGAACGGTCTATCCCCCGCCGCACCTTTGACTTGGCTCACGGTAATGATGCTGGGAAGCCTTACTCTGGCGCCATTCGCGACAGCGGCGGCGCTGCGCATCGGAGTGGATCAATGACGTGGACGCACTGAAACGCTGGTTTCACCGCATGGGATCTCCGCGATGGTTCTACGGCATCGCAGGAGCGTGGCTTCCGTGGCTGGGCGCCGTTGCGGCACTATTGCTGACGGTGGGCACCGTGTGGGGCTTGATGTTCGCGCCTCCCGACTATCAGCAGGGCAACAGCTTCCGAATCATATACGTGCACGTGCCTGCGGCTCATCTCGCAGAGGCGTGTTACATGCTGATTGCAGGGGCCGGCGCGATCCTGCTGGTGTGGCGGATCAAGCTTGCCGACATGGTGATGAGTGCCGCGGCCCCCATCGGTGCCGCCCTCACCGTGCTCGCACTCGCGTCGGGCGCCATCTGGGGCAGGCCCACATGGGGTGCCTGGTGGGTGTGGGACGCTCGCACGACGTCCGTGCTGATGCTGCTGTTCCTGTACGTAGGCATCATTGCGCTGCGAGATGCGATTCCCCGCGAGGAGAATGCAGCTCGCGCCGCCGCGGTGCTCGCGTTGGTGGGCGCCGTCAACATCCCGATCATCAAATTCTCGGTGGAGTGGTGGATGACGCTTCATCAACCTGCCTCACTCAGTTTGACCGAGGCGCCGACCATGCCGCCGGTGATGTGGGTGCCACTGGTGATCAACATTTTGGGCTTCTACAGTTTGTTCCTGTTCGCAGTGTTTGCGAACACACGGGCCGAGATTCTGCGCCGCGAGCGTCGCACGGAGTGGGTTCAGGCACTTTGCAGAGATGCAGGGGAGAAGGCTGATGCCGTTTGAGTCCCTCGACGAGTTCTTGTCCATGGGAGGGCATGCCCTTTACGTGTGGACGGCGTACGGCATCACCTTCGTCGTGATTGGGTTCCTGGCGGTGTGGCCCGTGCGCCGCGGTCGTCGCTTCTTGCGGCAGGAAGCCATGCGTCAGCGCCGCGAGCAAGCACCCCCCGCGCGGCTGGAGGAGCCGCAGTGAATCCGAAACGCAGACAGCGTCTGTTCGTGGTGGCGTTTCTGGTGATCGGCGCCGGGGCGGTGGTGGGGGTGACCCTCGTTGCCCTCGACCAGAACATCAACCTGTTCTATGCACCCGATCAGATCGTTGCGGGGGAAGCCCCCACGGGCGCCAGAATTCGCGCCGGCGGGATGGTGTTGGCGGGATCGTTCGAGCGCGCCGAAGGGCTGAACGTCCGCTTCGTGATCGGCGACCTGAAGGGCGCCGAGGTGCCGGTGGTGTTCGAGGGCATCCTGCCCGATCTATTCCGCGAGGGGCAGGGCATCGTAGCGACCGGCGTGCTGCACGACGACGGCGTCTTCGAGGCCCAGGAGGTGCTCGCCAAGCACGATGAGAAATACATGCCGCCCGAGCTTGTGGACATGGGCCTGGAATCGGAATAGACCTTGACATCGAAACGGAGTAGCCCGCCTTGATTCCCGAGCTCGGTCACTTTTCGCTCATCCTCGCGCTCCTGCTCGCGCTGGCGCTGTTCCTGGTTCCTTTGGCCGGTGTGATGACCGGGCGGCGCATCTGGATGGAGACCGGGCTTTCGTTCGCAATGGGCCAGCTCGTATTCCTGGGGCTTGCGTTCTGCGCGCTCACCTTCAGCTTCGTCACCGACGACTTCTCGGTCGCCTACGTCGCACATAACTCGAACAGTCTGCTGCCGACCCAGTTCAAGGTCAGCGCGGTCTGGGGGGCGCACGAGGGGTCGTTCCTTCTGTGGTCACTGGTGATGGGCGTCTGGACCTTTCTGGTGGCTTTGAGCGGGCGTCGCCTTCCAGCGGATTTTATTGCCCGTGTGCTCTCGATCATGGGATTCCTCTCGGCGGGCTTCATTGTCTTCCTCCTCTTGACGAGCAATCCGTTCGACCGCCTGCTCCCGTTTTCGCCCACCGAGGGCTCGGACCTCAACCCGGTGCTGCAGGATTTCGGCTTGATCGTGCATCCCCCCTTGCTCTATGTGGGATATGTGGGATTTTCGGTGGCGTTCGCGTTTGCCGTGGCGGCTCTCTGGTCCGGAAGATTGGATGCGGCGTGGGCCCGCTGGTCGCGACCCTGGACGAATGCGGCATGGGCATTTCTGACTGTCGGCGTCACGCTGGGCAGCTGGTGGGCCTATTACGAGCTCGGGTGGGGCGGCTGGTGGTTCTGGGACTCGGTGGAGAACGCCTCCTTCATGCCGTGGCTCACGGGCACTGCGCTCATTCACTCGCTGGCCGCGACGGAGAAGCGGGGCGTGTTCAGGTCGTGGACGGTGCTGCTGGCAATCTTCACCTTCTCGCTGAGTCTGCTGGGAGCCTTCATCGTGCGTTCGGGTGTGCTGACGTCCGTGCATGCCTTTGCTGTGGATCCCGAGCGGGGATTGTTCATTCTGGTGTTCCTCGCCATCGTGGTCGGGGGGTCGTTGACGCTGTACGCACTGCGTGCACCGGTGCTGGCGAGCAACGCCGGCTTCGGTCCCCTGTCGCGCGAGGTGATGCTACTGATCAACAACGTGATCCTGGTGGTGGCCACCGCCATGGTGCTTCTCGGAACCCTCTATCCGCTCATCTACGAGGCCATGAACGACGGTGCCAAGATCTCGGTGGGGCGCCCGTTTTTCAACGAGAAATTCATTCCATTGATGGCGGGGCTTGCGTTCGTCATGGCCATCGCACCCTTCACCCGGTGGAAACGAACCGGCCTGCGGGTGCTGGTGCGCCAACTCGGCTACGTGATGCTTGCCAGCATCATCCTCGGGCTGGCGCTTCCGCTGATCATGGTCGGCGCGCTTTCCTGGCCGATTGCTCTGGCAATGGCTTTGTTCGCCTGGATCGTGCTGACGCTGGTCAAGGATCTGGTAACGAGAGCCCGGTGGCGCCCTTTCAGGCTGATGGGTGCAACGCCGAGCTTCTGGGGCATGTGGTTGGCACACTTCGGATTTGCCGTCTCGCTCGCGGGGATCTGTCTGACCAGCCACTACTCGATGGAACGTGACGTGCGCCTGATGCCGGGAGAACGGATTACGCTCGGGCGCTACGACTTCCTGTTCGAAGGGGTGACGAATGTCCGCGGGCCCAACTATCTGGCGCAGCGTGGGCAGGTGGCGGTGGATCGCGATGGGGAGCGCATTGTGGTGCTTCATCCGGAGAAACGGCGCTATCTCGCCGGTGGCGCTGCAATGACCGAGGCGGACATCGACGCGGGTCTTCTCCGGGACATCTACGTCGCCCTCGGCGAGCCGCTGGGGGACGGCGCATGGTCGGTGCGTGTGCACGTGAAGCCCTACGTGCGTTGGGTCTGGTTCGGTGGGGTGATGATGATGTTCGGAGGTGGCCTGACGCTCTTCGACCGGCGCTATCGGCGCGTTCGCGCGACGCGTGCCGAGCAGATCGGCGCGGGAGTGAGGGCGTGAGCCGACTGCAACTGTTCATTCCGCTGGTGTTGTTTGGCGTGATTGCAGTCTTCCTATACCAGGGCTTTCTATTGGACGATCCCCACAAGCTGCCCTCGGCGCTGATCGACAGAGCGTTCCCGGAGTTTCGCCTGCCTGCCCTGGGGGAGGATCGCGAGCTCACTCGCGCCGACCTGACAGGCGAAGTGACGCTGGTGAACGTGTGGGCAACATGGTGTCCCACTTGTGCAGCGGAGCACGACGTGCTGAAGGATATTGCCGGCGAGCACGGATTGCGCATCGTCGGGATCAATTACAAGGACGACGTGGCGAAAGCGATGCGGTGGCTCGCGCAGCTCGGGGATCCCTATGTGCTCAACGTGGTGGATGCCGATGGCAGGCTGGGGATCGATCTTGGCGTTTACGGGGCACCCGAGAGCTTTCTTCTCGATGCCGAAGGCATCATTCGTTACAAGCGCGTGGGTGAGGTGAACGCATTCATCTGGGCCAGCGAGATCGAGCCGCTGGTGGAGCAGCTCACGAGCGAGGGCGAGGGATGATGCGAGTGCGGCGGCTTCGGTTATTTCGTTTTGTCGCGGCGGTGTGGATCGTGGCGCTGTGTGTACCCGTCCTGGCCGCCATCGACGTCTACGAATTCGACAATGAGGAAGACCAAGCCCGCTTTCGTGGCCTGGCGGGCGAGCTTCGCTGTCCGAAATGCCTCAACACCAATCTCGCCGGCTCCGATGCTCCGATTGCTTCCGATCTCCGACGCGAGATTCACCGGCTGATTGGCGAGGGTCGATCCGACGGCGAGATTCGAGATTTCATGGTGTTGCGCTACGGTGACTTCGTCCTGTATCGGCCGCCTTTTCGTCTGGACACGGCGGTGCTCTGGATCGCTCCCACCGCATTGCTTTTCATCGGTGCCTTCGTGGTGTTCCTGATCGTGTGGCGCCGCCGGAGCGCCGAGCCTGCTGTCATCAGCGCAGAGGAGGAGTCACGTCTCGCTCGACTCCTCGAGCAGGACTCCGAGTGAGCTTCTGGGTCGTCGCCGCATTGCTGCTCGCACTGGCGGGCGCGTTCGTTCTACGCCCGTTTGTCGGGAGACGTCGTTCGGACGGCACGCTGGGGCGCGCCCACGAAAACGTACGCATCTATCGCGAGCGCCTCGCAGAGCTCGAGGGTGAGCGTGCCGAGGGTGCCGTGAGTGAGGAGGACGCCATTGAGCTGGAGGCGGAGCTCAAACGTTCCCTGTTAGGTGACGCTGCCGAGTTGGAGAAAAAAGACGCGAGCGCGGAGGCCGGGGGCTGGCTCGGCTATGTGGTGTTGGCTCTCGTCGTCGTGACCTCCGTGGTCTTCTACATCGGTCGCGGCGAGATCGATGGGCTGGCCCTTGCCGATGCGTTTCAGCAGCTAGATGCGCGTTCGCGCGAAGATCCGGCCCGGCGCAGCGAGGCCAAGACGCTGACCGGAAGGCTCGTCTCGAGGGTCCACGATCAGCCCGATAATGCGGAAATGTGGTACCTGCTGGGGCGCACCGCGATGTTTGCCGAGGATCACCGATTGTCAGCAGGTGCGTTTCGCCAGGTGCTGGCGCTAGGAAATGACGACCTGGTGGTGCGCATCTATCTCGTCCAGGCGCTGTATCTTGCGAATGCGAGCCAGGTGACCCCGGAGGTTCGTCTCGAGATCGACGCGGTGCTCAGTCGCCGCCAGGATGAGCCCATCATGATGGAGATCCTCGCGTCGGATGCTTTTCGACGTAGAGACTATCGCGCGGCTGCGGATTGGTTGGAGCGCGGTCTTCGGCAGTCCCTCGGCGCCGAGCGCGAAGTCCATTTTCGACGCGCCCTCGATCTCGCCCGTGCCGATCTTGTTCAGAAGGCCGGCGATGACGTGGTGTCGGCTTCGAGTCCTGGTTTCGAGGTCGAGGTGGACATCGCGCCGGAGATCCGCGAGAGCTTCCTGCCATCCACCCTCGTATTCATTCTCGCGCGGGCGCCAGGGGAGCGGATGCCGCTTGCGGTGGTGCGACGT
>JAPULC010000457.1 GCA_027295305.1 Gammaproteobacteria bacterium | reverse complement strand
CCGGTGCCTCCGATCGAGGTGGCGATTGCTCTGAGTGTCGTGTTCCTGGCAAGCGAAGTGGCCAGGGGGCGTCGAGACAACTTGACCTGGCGCTTTCCGATCACGGTCTCGAGCGTTTTCGGGCTGCTCCATGGCCTCGGCTTTGCCGCCGTCCTGAACGAGATCGGCCTGCCGCACACCGAGCTGGTGACCGGATTGTTGTTTTTCAACCTGGGAGTCGAAATGGGTCAGATCTTGTTCGCGATCCTGGTCGTGGTCGGGATTTCGCTGCTGAAACGGGTGGCGCGGTCGCGTGGAAGCGAAGACAGGATGGAACGAGGTCTGCAGATGGTAATGGGCTACGGTGCGGGGTCTCTGGCAGCCTTCTGGGTGTTCGAGCGAGTTGCCGGTTTCGTCGCTTGAGTTGCATTTATAGTTGTTGCGGCCTTCATTTTCGTGCGCCAGTTATGACCGGCCAGGAACAACGCCGGGCGCACCTCGATCAACATCAGATATCCAGGAGCGAACGAATGAGTGATTTACTAACCGAACTGGATGGCCCGATCGCCTACGGGACCTTTAACCGACCCGAGGCCCGCAACGCGCTGTCGGAGGACATGCGGGCGCAAATGTTCGAGTTCTTGAAGGAAGTGGATCGAGATCCCGCCGTGCGGTGTGTTGTATTTCGCGGCGCCGGCGAACATTTCATGGCTGGGGGTGACGTGAAACGGTTCGCACAACTTGTGCGGGAATCGCCCTCGCAAGAAAGGAAAGAAACGTTCGAGGCGCGAATCCACGCGCTGCACCCGATGGTCTTCCTCATGCGCCGCCTTCGAAAGCCGATCATCGCCAGCGTTCAGGGGGCAGCTGCCGGCTTTGGACTCAGCTTTATCCTGGCCTGTGACCTGGCCATCGCGGCTGACGATGCCTTCTTTATGTCTGGCTACATCAGAATTGGGGCCAGCCCAGACGGCTCGGGCACCTATTTCCTGCCGCGCACGGTGGGCATGAAAAAGGCCATGGAGATTGCCATGCTGGGCGATCGCCTGGATGCCGCCACGGCAGCACAACTCGGTATCGTGAATCGCGTAGTGCCCGTCAAGGATCTTGCCTCAGAAACAGAGGGCCTGGCCCAGCGACTGGCCGCGGGTCCCACGCATGCGATTGCCAACACGAAGGCGTTGCTGAACGCCTCGCTGGGCAATACCCTGGAGACGCAACTGGCCAGCGAGGCCGTCGTTTTCGCAGACTGCGCGGCGACCGACGACTGGGCAGAGGGCGTCACCGCGTTTGCCGAGAAAAGGAAGCCCGTTTTTCAGGGCAAGTAGCACGGAGACTCACTAGTGGATCTTTCTTACGGAGAGCAGTACGGGACCTTTCGTCAAGAGACGCGGCGATTTATCGAGGCGAACGCACACCTGGCGCCCACGGGACGCGTGCTGGACCGGGAGAGCACGCGCGTTTGGCAGAAACTGCTGATCGACAACGGTTACGCCGCTCGATCCATCCCCAAGGAGTACGGCGGCTACGGCGCGGAACTCGACATCCTCGAATCGCGGATCATCGCCGAAGAATTTGCCCGCGCCCAGATTTCTCCGGGTATGGGCGGTCAGGGAATCAGCTACTTGGTGCCCACGCTGCTCGAACTGGGGACGGAGGAGCTGAAGACTCGGTTCATTCCGCCCACGCTGCGCGGCGAGATGCTCTGGTGCGAGGGCTACTCCGAACCCAACGCGGGCAGCGACCTGGCAAGTCTGCGCACCAGCGCGGTCCTGGAGGGCGACGAGTGGGTCGTCAACGGTCAGAAGATCTGGACCAGCACCGCCGACATCGCGGACTGGATTTTTTGTCTCGTCCGTTCCGAGCCCGACGCGCCGAAGCACCATGGGATCAGCTTTCTGTTGTTCTCGATGGATACACCTGGCATCGAGGTCCGGCCGATCAAGACGATGACCGGACACTCTCGCTTCAACGAGGTCTTCTTTACGAACGTGCGCGTGCCGAAGGATCAAATTGTCGGCGAAAGGGGGCAAGGCTGGCAGGTGGCCAACAACGTGTTGCTGCACGAACGCGTCAACCTGGGCGATCCCAACGCCACGCTCATGCGGCTCAACGCGCTTACAGACCTCATGAAAGACGAGACCGTGGATGGACGGCGGATCATCGACAACCCGGTGTACCGCGACCGCCTGATGAAAATTCAAGGCAGAATCCTGGCCCTGCGTTTCAACGACTTGCGGCTCTTGAGCGCAAGACTCCATGGAAAGGACGCGTCGCTCGCCGCCCTGATCGTCAAGCTCCAGGGAACCGAGCTACGCCACGAACTCGAGGGTCTGGCCGTCGACGCTTTGGGCGAACACGGCATACTCTACGAAGACAGCCCCTATCTGCGTGCCGAAGGCTCCTGGCAGTTGAATTACATGTTCTATTTGGGACTCATCATCGGTGGGGGCACAGCGCAGATTCAGAAAAATATCATCAGCGAGCGCGGGTTGGGCATGCCGCGCGAACCCAGGGTCAAGACCTAGCGGGAGACAGACCTAGTATGGAATTCGGGCTTTCCTCAGAACAGACACTTGTGCAGGACAGTGTCGGCCGTTTTCTCGAACACAAGGCCTCGTTGAAGCGAGTCCAGCGGTTTGTGAATGCCGATGAGAAGCGCGCCGAGGACGTCTGGGCTGGACTGTGCGAAATGAGCATCCCCGGGGTGCTCATCGCGGAAGAACATGGCGGTATCGGGCTCAGTCTCCTCGACGCAGCCTTGGTGGCCGAATCCCTGGGTTCGCACGTCGCTCCGGCACCCTTCGTCGCCACCGCGGTCATGGCGCCCATCGCGATTGCTTTGGCGGGTTCCGAGATGCAACAGTCGCGTTGGCTGCCAGAGCTTGCCAGGGGCAGCGTCATCGCCGGGGCGGCGCTCACCGAGGCGGTCAGCTCGCGCCTCGATGCCCGGGTCCGATGCGACGGCGGAGCGCTCCATGGGAAAGCGTTGTTCGTCCTGGACTTTGAAGCCGACTTGTATCTCGTGGCGGACGAGAATCGCGCGCTGTACCTGGTCGAGGCGGACGCGCCGGGGCTCGAGCGGCGGCTGCTCACGACGGTCGACAAGACCCGCCGCGTGGGCGAATTGGTTTTCGACAACGTGGCCGCGGAGGTTCTAGCGGGCGGCAGTGATCCTGAGGTGTGTACGCGCGTCATCGACGCGGGGCGCATTGTGCTGGCGGCGGACACGCTGGGCGCAGCGCAGACCATGCTCACGAAGGCCGTGGCGTACTCCAAACAGCGCGTGCAGTTCGGTCGCGCCGTCGGGTCGTTCCAGGCGGTGAAACACATGTGTGCGGAAATGGCAGCGGATTTGGAGCCTTGCCGCGCCATGATGTGGTATGCCGCTCACGCCTTCGACGCCATTCCGACCGAAGCGCGGTTGACCGCCTGCCACACCAAGGCCCATGTTTCGGAGGTTGGAACCTCTGTGGCGCGGACCTCGACCGAGGTACACGGCGGCATGGGATTCACCGACGAACTCGGGCT
>JAPULC010000456.1 GCA_027295305.1 Gammaproteobacteria bacterium | reverse complement strand
TTTGCGCGAGGTTCGCAGCAGAGGCGCAGGACGAGCAGCTGGAGAATTCAGCCATGGCCGTTCTCTCCTGCTCCACCGTTGGTTCGAATCAGGATGTGCCGAGCTTGCTGCCGGCGCAGCGCGATTAGGGAACCGCGCACGCGAAAAGCCATTGGATCGCCGAGGAAGCTTGAATACTCAGCGGTGATTTCAGCGCCGGGCGTGAGGCCGAGGTCGAGCAAGCGCCTCCGGGTGAAGCCTTGCAACACATCATCGAGCTTGTGTACGGTCGCGGAAGCGCCGGGCACAAGCGAAGTGAGCAGCTCAATAGCAGGCGCGACGGCGATGGGGTCGGCGGCGGCCACGAAGATATTGCCAGCCACCACCGGCGCGAGCACGTGCGTTTCGGACTCGTCCGCGAAGACGATGCGCGTGTCATCCGATTCGAGTACCCGAATCCGTTGGCCCGGCCGTAATCCTTCCGCGGCAATTTGGGAGAAGACGGCTTCGGGCTCGTCCTCGAGGTGTACGATCACGGCCGGCTCGCCGATCGGCCATTGGGTCAGCGGTTGGGCGGAGGATGGGGGCAGCATTCCCTCCGCCGTGGGGATCGGGTCGCCGTGCGGGTCGGTCTGGGGATATCCCATTGCGGCGTCGAGCGCTTGAATCGCTCGTTCATCACGATGATGTTCACGGCGATCGGCCTCGGCATGAACATCGGCTAACGGCATGCGCGCTTCGTCCGCTAAGTATCGCTCCCAAAGACGGTGGGCGCGGATGACTTGCAGCGCCAGCTTCGCACCGGCCGGGGTGAGGTGCAACTCGCCGTCAGCGGGCCGCAGCCAGCCTTGCGCCTGCATGCGCGCACGGAGTTTGAACACCGCGCGCGGCCTGAGCTCGAGCGCACCGGCAAGAGAATCCGTCGTGGCGCGGCGGCCTTACCACTGTGATTCGTGCAGATGCTTGAGGGCGTCCTCGATCAGAACGCGCTGACGCGTTTGGCGAGTCTTCTTCCACCACGCCAGCAACGTCATTGGACTCGTCTCTTCATGTTGGCGGAGTGTGTCATGTGGCGTTTCATTTCTTGGGGGTTGATCGTCGTCGTTGAATGAACCGCTCCATGCAACGGAGCGTGACTTGCCCGACGTGGTGCTCGATTCCCTCCGCATCCCGCAGTGACTCGCGTTTGGGAACACCGATCGCCTCGAGGAACGCCAGTACGATCTCATGACGTCGTCGACTCTCAGCGGCCAGGCGCTCACCCTTTGCCGTGAGTCGTATCGGCCGGTACGGTTCGGTGGTAATCAATCGTTGCTGTTGAAACCTGGCGACGGCCCGACTTACCGTGACGTGCGAAACGCCCAGCCATTCCGACAGGTCCTTGACACGACATTCGCCCTTGTTGTGCACGATGTCCGACACAGCTTCGACGTAATCCTGGGCTGTTTCGGTGGAATGATCAGTCCGGACCTTACGGAAGGTCTGGTTGGGGGCCGCAGGACGATTGTTTCGGCGAGTCTTGGGTCGTGTGCGCACCGGCATCGTGGAATCTCCCGGTGTGACTTGCGACACTTGTAGCATAAGCTACGGATGAGGCAGGTCTGGCTTTCGCGTGCCGCAAGAGGGCTGTGGCCAGGGGATTCGAGGGGTGCGCACAGCCAGCAAGTCCATTAGAGCAAGGTAGTTACAGCTGGGTGGGGCTGATGAAACCACCGCGCGAAGGCGGGCGGATCAAGTCACGCCTGTAGGTTAGGCTACGGTTTAGGGGATGGGACTCGCCTAAGCAATCCTTCTTCCAAGCCTCCACGTCTGGCGTCGATGCCATGATGCCTCTGAATTCGACGCGCTCGCCTTTGGCTCGCGGCTAAACGGCATTGTTGCGCAGCGGATCGTTGACTGTCTTGCAGGCGTCCGCGGGTTACCCCCGATGAGATCGGGACGGCTATCTTGATGCCTCGATGTCTTCTTCACGGACACGGTCCCCAGGCACCCAGCAAGAAGAGTAGATCCTTCACGCCAACGTCGCTGGAGTTGTCGAAGTCCGCCGGGCAGGGCTCCGCGCCGTCAAGCAGCCACGCGACGGCGTTCTTCGAGAGGTTGTCCCGCAGGGGCTGATCCTCGGCGGAGCCCATGGTCAGCATGCAGTTCTGGGTCACGGAGCGCACACCCGTGCCTGGATGCTCGAATGCGAGGAGCACATCGTCAGTACTTGAGACGCCCAGCACCACTTCACCAGTGCCCGTGGCGTTGGTCATGTCCGGATCGATCCCCAGCGAGAAGTCGGTGATGAGCCCGAACGGGCCGAGGGTAACCGGGTGTGTCGAGTCCACGACGGTGAGCGTTCCGTCGCCACCAAAGTTTCCCCCGAAGTTCAGATGCAACAGCCCGGTCCAGATCGGGCTGACCTCTGGGCTGAGGTTGAGATGAGAGAATGCAAGATCGTCGCCGAGCAGGTACAGCGGGATCCCCGCGTTGAAAGCACTCTCAAAGATCTCGACGTCGTTGTCGGTCAGTCCGCCTCCTTGGTGACTCAGGTCGTCCCAGATCACGAGGTCGAACCC
>JAPULC010000455.1 GCA_027295305.1 Gammaproteobacteria bacterium | reverse complement strand
CTGGTCCGTTGGGAGCGTGGATCGAGTCAACTGGCTTGGCTTCCGAGGGCGCGTTCTCGGTGCAGGCGGAAGTCCGGTGCTTGCCTATTCATGGGGCTATTCTGGCCAATACACAGTGATACCGCCTGAGTTCGTCTACTTGGCGACAAGGGCTGGAAGTCCGTGCCAGTAAATGGCTGGATGCAACTTCGCTACAGCTATCTCGTGAATCGAAAGGATAGAACGTTATGCCTGGCACAACGTTCTATCGTAGAGTTCCGAGATAACGTCGCGCCGCCGCCATCACCTTCGGCGCAAGCCACAGCGACGACACCATCGTCGGAATTGCCATCAACGCGAAGCTGCCATCGATGATGCCGATGGCGGTCTCCAACGACACCACTGCGGCGACCACGATCAGGCCCACATAGACGTGGTTGTAATAATGCTGTCGCTCGGCGCCGAACAGAAAACCGAAGCACTTGGTGCCGTAATACGCATAGCTCAGCATCGTCGTCAACGCGAAGGCGACCACGCAGACGATCAGCACGAGCTGTCCAACGGGTCCAAGCAGCTCACCGAACGACAAGGCGGTCAACGTGACACCGTTGGCTTCGGTGCTCTGCCATGCGCCGGAGGTCAGAATGACGAGCGCA
Source organism: Gammaproteobacteria bacterium (assembly GCA_027295305.1). Taxonomy (GTDB): domain Bacteria; phylum Pseudomonadota; class Gammaproteobacteria; order Pseudomonadales; family Azotimanducaceae; genus JAPULC01. The sequence goes on along the minus strand of JAPULC010000455.1, from coordinate 6,837 downwards.
GTGGCGGTGCAAACGATGAGCGTATCGATGATCGGGCCCACCATCGCCACCAGACCCTCGCGTACCGGCTCGGTAGTCTTCGCGGCACCATGAGCGAGTGCCTCGGTGCCGATACCCGCTTCGTTGGAAAATGCGCCACGCTGCACGCCGGTGCTCACCACCGCGGCAATCACGCCGCCCGCCGCCGCTTCGCCGGTGAATGCATCGCGGACAATCAGCCACAGGAGCGACGGCACCTGCTCGATATTCAGCACCACGATGACCAACGCCGCGACGATGTAGAGCAACGTCATCGCCGGCACCACCTTTGAGGCGACGTTCGCAATGCGAAACAGGCCGCCGTAAACGACGAGCGCCACAATTGACGCAACGACGATGCCGCTCGCCAGATTGAACCGAAGGTAATCACCATCGGCGGCAATCCAGCCCTGTGGAATGAACACCACGTCACGCATGATCTGCACGAGCTGATTTGTCTGAAACGCCGGCAGACAGCCGACGAGCCCTACGATGGCGAACCAGTACGCGAGAAAGCGCACGCGCGGCGGCAGTGCTTCGCGAATCACGTACATCGGTCCACCTTGAATCTCGCCTCGGGTGTCGACGCCCCGAAACATGACGGCCAGCGTGCAGGTGAAGAACTTGGTGGCGATGCCGAGCACCGCGGTCACCCACATCCAGAAGATCGCCCCGGGTCCGCCGATGCTGATGGCCACCGCGACCCCCGCGATGTTGCCCATGCCGATGGTGCCGGCAAGCGCACTGGAGAGCGCCTGAAAGTGAGAGATCTGTCCTGGATCGTGTGGGTGATCATGTCTGCCCCGCAGAAGGGACCAGGCGTGACCGAGAAAACGGAAAGGCAGCAGACGCGAATACGCGAGGAAGAAGGCCCCGCCGCCCAGAAGCAGCACCAGCAGCCACGGTCCCCAGGCAAGTGCCGAGAACGCGACTGCGAAGTCCTGCATCTGTTCCAGCATCCTACGACTCACCTCGATGCGCGGCGCGTAACATACCCCAGGCACTCGCCGCCTGCCCCGGCGGACTTTTCTTGGGCTGCGGCTTGGATTACCGTCGTATCAATCTCGTCCGGGAGAGGAACCATGGCAGAAGACACCACGCGGCCCGAAGGTGTGACGGTCGCCGTCGCGAGGCGCGTCACGAATTCGCGCTTCTCGGCGCTCCCGGAGGAAGCGGTCACCGTGACCAAGCAGTGCCTGCTCGACATCATCGGCGTCACGCTCGCGGGTTTACGCGAGCCGCTCACTCAGGTACTGCTCGCCGAAATTGAGGAAGAAGGCGGCAATCCTCAAGCGTCCATCCTCGGCAGCGGCCGCAAGGCGAGCCTCACGCAAGCCGCGCTGGTGAACGGATCCGCCGGCCACGCCCACGACTACGACGACGTGAACAGCGCCATGAACGGGCATCCGACCATTCCCGTCGCACCCGCGGTCTTAGCGCTCGCCGAATACAGTGGCGCGAGTGGCGAGGAACTGATCAATGCCCTCGCCGCCGGCATCGACGCGGAGTGTCTCGTGGGACGCTACATCGGCCCTTCTCACTATGGCGCAGGCTGGCACGCGACGGGCACGTTCGGAAGCTTCGGGGCCGCAGCCGCCAGTGCGGCACTGATGAAACTGGACGTCGATGCCACCGCGCGCGCCTTCGGAATTGCCGGCACCCAGGCCGCGGGACTCAAATCCATGTTCGGCACGATGTGCAAACCGCTGCACGCGGGCCATGCCGCGGCAACCGGACTCTCTGCCGCCAGACTCGCAGCACGCGGCTTCACCTCGCGAACCGACGTGCTCGAAGCCGAGCAGGGCTTCGGCGCGACGCAATCGAGCAGCACATCGGAGGAGCGCTTTCGCAGCGCGCTCGATGTTGCGAGCTTCGTGCCCGACACCTGCTTCAAGTATCACGCCGCGTGCTACCTCACCCAATCCTCCATCGAAGCGGCGAAGGCGTTGAAAGAAGAGCACGCGCTCGAGCCCGATGACATCGAGACGGTGGAGATCACCGTCAACGAAGGGCACTTCGGGGTTTGCAACATCGAAGAGCCGCGCACCGGCCTCGAAGCCAAATTCAGCCTGCGATTCACCGCCGCGATGGCCCTCGCGGGACTCGATACCGGCAGCATCGACATCTTCACCGACGAGCTCACCGAGCGGCCCGAACTCGTTGCGCTGCGCGACAAGACCACCGTGCTGGCGCACCTCGAGCCTCGCGCAGAGTCCCGCGTCGCGATCACGACCCGTGACGGACGCACCCTCAGCCGCGAGGAAAACGTCGCCATACCGCTGCGGGACCTGGAGCTGCAGTGGCAGAAACTCGAGACCAAGTTCCGGACGCTTGTGGATCCACTGCTCGGCTCCAACACCTCTGAACAGCTGATAGCGTGGTGCAAGGAGCTGGATTCGCACGAGGATTTGAGTGAATTCTGGGGGCTGCTGCGCCATTGAACGTGCTTTCGGTTTGCCGAACGCCCTGGTATGTTCGAGCTGTAGGAGCGGCTTCCAGCCGCGATTCTGGGTCTCGCGAAACGCTCCAATCGCGGCTGGAAGCCGCTCCTACGTCGAACGTGTTGTGCAGCGTAGAGCCACATAGCGAGGGGAGTGAATGAAGTTCGGGATCTTCTACGAGCACCAGCTGCCGCGGCCCTGGAACGAAGACAGCGAGCACACGCTGCTCAAGAACTCCCTCGACCAGATCGAGCTCGCCGACAAGCTCGGCTATCACTATGCGTGGGAGGTGGAGCATCACTTCCTCGAGGAATACTCCCACTCCTCGGCCCCTGAGGTGTTTCTCGGTGCCGCGAGTCAGCGCACCAAGAACATTCGTCTCGGACACGGCATCGTTCAACTCACCACCAACCACCCGGCTCGAGTCGTCGAAAAGATCTCGACCCTCGATCTCGTCTCCGACGGACGCGTGGAGCTAGGCCTCGGCGAGGGCGCAAGCGTCACGGAGCTTCACCCCTTCAACCTGCGTTTTCGCGACAAGCGCCTGGTCTGGGAGGACGCCGTTCGGTGCGCGCTGCCGATGTTCTGGAATCACGGCTGGGAATACGACGGGCCGTTTTTCAAATTCCCATTGCGCGCGGTGGTGCCGAAGCCGCGGCAGAAACCCCATCCACCGCTGTGGGTGGCCTGCTCCCAGCTCGAGACCATCAAATACGCCGCGCACCGCGGCATGGGTGCGCTGTGCTTCAAGTTCGTGAGTCTCGACGCGGCGCACGCTTGGGTGAACGCTTACTACAACAATTTCGTCAACAACCAGGAGAAGCTCTGCGACTATCAGGCGAACCCGAACATCGCGACCGTGAGCGGCTTCATGTGCTGCGAGACCGACGAGGAAGCCTGGGAGAGAGCCGATGGCTGGACCTTCTTTCAGTTTGCGCTGCAGCTCTACAACAAGGAGGGTCCGTTCAAGCCCGGGGAGATGAATTTCTGGGAACGCTATCAGGAATGGAAGCAGACCCCCGCAGGGCAGCGTCGTACCGGCAGCGAGCTCATCGGTTCACCGGACACGATACGCGAGCGCTTGAAGGAGCTCGAAGCAGCCCACGTCGATCAGGTGATCTTCCTCAATCAAGCCGGCAAGAACACCCATGAATCCATCTGCGACAGTCTCGAGCTTTTTGCCAAGACCGTGATGCCGGAGTTCGTCGACAGTGAAGAAGCGCATCAGAAGTGGAAGCAAAGCGTGCTTGCGGGCGAGATCCAGCTCGAGGACATCGACACCGATGCGTTCAACGTTCGCGCGCGCGGCGCGCCGACACTACCCCCAAGTGAGGACCTGCGCGACATGGTGTCCGGAACTGCTGGCCGCCCCGACGCCCAACGAGCATCCTGAGGGGTAGGGGCCATGTTCGACGTGACCGCATTCATCGAACAGTGCCGCTCGGCACTTGCGGAGCCTGATCCTCGCGATGTCATTGGTGCACTGATGCGTGAAACGCTCGAGGATCCCGAGTCGGTGCAGCGCGTGATGGATGGTCAACCAGACAATGAACGGCAACTCTATCGCGCGGATGATCTCACGGTCCTGAATGTCGACCTTCCGCCAGGCCTGAAAACGCCGCCTCACGATCACACCATGTGGGCGGTGATCGGCATCTACGAAGGTCAGGAGGACAACACCTTCTACCACGAGGAGGGAAGCGGGCTCACCAAGTCGCATGCCATCGTATTGAAGCCACGAGACGTGCTCGTCGTTTCACCCGAGGACATCCACGCCATTGCCAATCCACTGTCGACGCGGACCCGAGGTCTGCACGTCTACGGTGGCGATCTTCCCGCCTCCGAGCGCACTCTGTGGCATCCAAAGACCCAGCAGCGCGAGCCTTATACGGTAGAGGCCATGGCGCGCTATGTGGCTGAGCTCATGCAGGAGGAAGTGTCATGATCCAGGTCAGAACATCGGATGGCGCACGCATTGGCGGGAAGGTGCGGGCATGATGCGCTTAAGACTGCCTGAAGTGCTGCGGCCACTGCTCGAGAAACCAACCCACCCACGACACGATCGGCTCCGCAAGAACGGCTCGGATCTCGTCCCTCGCACCGTCCCCGACAAACGTAGCCCGAGCGGGCTCGATACCCAAGAGAGTGCAACCACGGCGATAGATCTCCCACTGGGGTTTGAGAAACCTCGCTTCATTTGAGAACACCACCCTCGACGTAGCGCGTCAGACCCGCGCTTGCCAGATCATCCCAGAGCGCATCGGGAATGGGCGCGCTAAACAGCTCGAGATTCTGCGTCACCTCAGCCACCGATCTCACACCCGGAATGATCGTAGCGACGGCTGGATGACGCAGCGGATACTGCAACGCTGCAGCGCGGATATCGACGTCGTGTGCCGCGCAGACCCTGCGAATCTCCTGGGCCCGTTGCCACAGCTCGTCGCTCACGCGGCGATAGTTATAGGTCGCCGCGTCTCGATCGGCGGTCGCGAGCACCCCCGAGTTGAACGGGCCGCCGATGATGACCGAGACGTCGCGCTCGACGCAGCGCGGCAGGAACGTGTCGAGCGCTTCCTGCTCGAGCAGCGTAAAGCGCCCGGCCAGCAGAAAGCAGTCGACGTCGACATGCTCCAGCACTGCCTCGCAGACCTGCCACTCGTTGACGCCAAGGCCGATGGCGCCCACCACCCCACGAGCTTTCAGCTCCGTGAGCAGCGGCAATGCGCCCTCGAGAGCACGCTGAAACACGTCCGGTTGACGATCGTCGTGCGTGTAGACATCGATGTCGTGACACAGGAGGACGTCCACCCGCTCGAGCCCCAGACGCTCGAGGCTTTCATTCAAACTGCGCCCCACGCCGTCGCGGCTGTAGTCAAATTCGACGACCAGCCTCGATTCGTCCGTGGCCGCGGGCACGAGTAATCGGCCCACTTTTGTCGACAGGACGAATTCGTCGCGTGGACGAGTCCGAAGAAAGCTCCCAACGCGCTGCTCACTCACACTCATGCCGTAGAGCGGCGCGGTATCGAAATATCTGATGCCGCCGTTCCATGCCGCCTCGAGCACGGCTTCGGCATCCTCGCTACCCACCCCGCCCACCGGTCCGCCCCCAAATCCGAGGCAAGTGACCTCGATGTCCGAGCTGCCGAGTCTTCGTCTGGGAAGATCCCTCGCGCCGTTCGTCACAACGGGTTCCCAATCTGGTAGTGGAGGATCAAATGATACACCTCGCGATTGTGGCGAGGCGGCGGTTACCGCTATCGTTAGCAGCTCTCGCGTGCGAGATGCGATGTGGGAGCCCGTGTATCCGACTTATCATGAAACAACTCAAAAGGTTTAAGGAGCAGCAACATGTCAGATCCAATCCCTGAAGGCGTCCTCGCGGAGCTGCGCGAGCTCGATACGCCAACGGTGTGTAACGCCCTCGAAGCCGTGGCGCCGACGCGGCGCAATCTCGGGTTCACCACCATCCCATTGGTCTGCGCGCGGCCAGAGCTACCACCCATTGTGGGCTATGCACGCACGGCAACCATTGCCGCCATGCATCCGGGGGGATACAGCCGCGAGGAAAGTGGAGAGCTGCGCAACGGATACTACCGATACATCGCAGAGGGTGGGCCGGTGCCGAGTATCACCGTGATTCAGGATCTCGACCAACAACGGGGTTATGGCGCGTGGTGGGGCGAGGTGAACTCTTCGGTGCACAAGGGTCTCGGATCTCTGGGAGTGGTCACCGACGGCAGCATTCGCGATCTACCGGACTGCGCCCCGGGATTTCAGCTCATCGCCGGCATGGTGGGTCCATCGCACGCACATGTGCACGTCGTCTCGTTCGGCGGTGAAGTGAACGTGGCCGGCATGACGGTGCGCGATGGCGATCTAATCCACGCCGACCAGCACGGTGCGGTGGTGATTCCCGCCGACGTCGCGGCCGAGGTGAGGGCCGCCGCCGAGCTGATAGCACGTCGCGAGGCGGTGGTGATCGAAGCCGCGCGCCAGCCGGGTTTCGACTTCGAAAAACTTCAGCAGGCGTGGGCGGGCATGGCGGAGATTCACTGAGGGGGTGCGGAAATGGGGTCAGACCCCATTTTCGGGCTGTCAATCCGGTAGGCCCAACACCCGCTTGGCGATGATGTTCATCTGAATTTCGTTGGTGCCGCCGTAGATGGTGGTGGCACGCGACGAAAGCCAGGTGCGCGTCACCTGGGTCTGCTCATCGCTGAATGGGGCGCCTTCCCAGCCAAGACCATCAAAGCCCATGACTTCCCGATGGATGTCCGCCCGCTCCTGCGTGAGATTGGCGCCACACATCTTGAAAATGGACGAGGCCGATCCCGGGGCTCGCGCCCTCGCCTCTTCCATCGCACGTCGCTGGGTG
>JAPULC010000454.1 GCA_027295305.1 Gammaproteobacteria bacterium | reverse complement strand
CCGGCTGAAGGGCAGCGGCTGGTACGAGACGGATTTCAAATCGGACAACAAGAGGAACGTGGCCGATAGTGCGAAGAGCGAAGAATCTGCTCACGCGGAGCGCGAGACGTCTACTAACGCGGAGCGCGAGACGACTACTCAAGCGGAGCGCGAGACATCCACTCGCGCCGAGCGCGAGACGTCTAGCGGCGACTCCGCGAGCGATGGATCGACCAAAGATTCGTCGAAGAGCGAGGCTTCCTCCAAAGGCGACTCCTCGGCCTCCTCCTCCGAGAAAGGCGAAAGGAAGAGCGAAGCCGGGAAGAAGAAAGGCAACGACGACAAAGCTGCCTAGCTCGTTCATGTCCAGAAATTCGCCGTCCGGGCGAATTTCTTCCCCCGCTGCGGCGAAGTCAATTCGTCTTCGCGCCCAAACCTTTGCTTTTGCTGCGTGCTCTTCTTTAAAAGAGTCCGCAAAGACCAGGTTTTGCTTTGGCAGCCGCACGGCTGCCCCGGCATCCATGCACCGGAAGCAAGTCCCGCCCAGAATGCATGCATTCTGGACAGAGACTAGCTAGCCAACCTCCAACCATTGGATTTGTGTTAGGATTTCAGCTACTGCGCGAGGCAGTCTTTTCCAGCCGTTTTTCCTATGCGTACCCACTATTGCGGAGACATCAGAAGCTCGGACGTGGGCGCGTCGGTGGTGCTTTTTGGTTGGGTTCACCGGCGCCGTGACCACGGGGGAGTGATATTCCTCGACATTCGGGATCGCGCCGGCATCGTGCAGGTGGTCTACGATCCCGATACGCCCGAGAGCTTTGCGCTCGCAGACCGGGTGCGCAACGAGTTCGTCCTCGGGATCAAAGGCAGGGTACGACCGCGACCGGAAGGGACCGTCAATCCCGACATGCACACCGGCGAGATCGAAGTCCTGGGCCTCGAGCTCGAGTTACTCAACAGTTCTGACACGCCGCCGTTTCAGCTCGATGAGTACACCGAGGTGGGGGAGGACATTCGGCTGCGCTATCGCTACATCGATCTGCGGCGACCCGAGATGCAAGAGCGTATTCGAATGCGCAGCCGTGCCACTGCTGCCGTTCGCCACTTCCTGGAATCGGAGGGTTTTCTCGAAATCGAGACGCCGATGCTCACGCGTGCGACGCCGGAGGGCGCTCGCGATTATCTGGTGCCGAGCCGTACGCACCGTGGCAAGTTCTATGCGTTGCCGCAATCACCTCAGCTGTTCAAGCAGCTTCTCATGATCTCGGGGATGGATCGGTACTATCAGATTGCACGGTGTTTTCGCGACGAAGATCTGCGCCATGACAGACAACCCGAGTTCACCCAGATCGACGTCGAGATGTCGTTCACCGACGAGGCTCAGATCATGGACCTCACGGAACGCATGCTGACGCACCTGTTCGCGGAAGTGCTGGACGTGCAGCTGCCGCCATTCCCAGTACTCACCTGGCACGAGGCCAAGCGTGATTACGGCAGCGACAAGCCGGACCTCAGAAACCCGCTCAAGCTGGTGGATGTGGCGGACCTGATGCGCGAAGTGGATTTCAACGTCTTTCGCGGTCCTGCCAATGATCCCGAGGGCCGGGTGGCCGCATTGCGTGCGCCTGGTGCCGGGCGTCTGCCTCGCAGTCAGATCGATGGCTACACCGATTTCGTCAAGCGCTACGGTGCCAAGGGGCTTGCCTACATCAAGGTCAACGCGGTTGCCGAGGGGTCCAAGGGCATGCAGTCGCCGATTCTCAAGTTCCTGCCGGACGAGATTGTCGAAGCGCTGGTCGAACGCGTGGGGATGGAAGATGGCGACGTCGTATTCTTCGGTGCCGACATCGAAGATGTGGTCAACGAATCCCTTGGTGCGTTGCGCGACCTCCTTGGCTCCGATCTCGATCTCGTCGGGGAAGGCTTTGCCCCTTGCTGGGTGATCGACTTCCCGATGTTCGAGAAGGTCGACGGACACCTGCACCCGGTGCACCATCCCTTTACACGTCCGGCCTGCAGTGCGGAAGAGCTGCGGGCGAATCCCGAGAACGCCCTCGCCCACGCCTACGACGTGGTTTTGAACGGCTGTGAACTGGGAGGCGGGTCTATTCGGATTCACACGGTGGAGATGCAAGAGCAGGTGTTCGATGCGCTCAACATCGGTCAGGAAGCCAGGGTCAAGTTCGGATTTCTGCTCGACGCGCTGAAATACGGTTGCCCTCCACACGGCGGCATCGCGCTCGGTCTCGACCGGTTGCTCATGGTGATGGCGGGGGTGAGCTCCATTCGAGAAGTCATGGCCTTTCCCAAGACCCAGACGGCATCGTGTCTGATGACCGCTGCACCGAACGATGTAGACGAGCATCAGCTGCGCGAGCTTCACATACGGTTGCGCTAGCTGGTTTGCGTCCGGAAACTAGCTCCGGGGCATGGATGCCGGGGCAGCCGTGCGGGCTGCCCTTAGCACTTTCCGCTTTTCCGGATCGCTAGCTGCAGGAAAAGCAAGGAAAATGGGAGCGTAGGCGAACTTGCTTCGCCGCAGCATCGGAGGAAATTGCCAGGGATGGCAATTTCCGGACAGGAACTAGGGCACCAATCAAATGGCGGGTCACAGC
>JAPULC010000453.1 GCA_027295305.1 Gammaproteobacteria bacterium | reverse complement strand
CGAGTGAACCCGGAGCGCTACAACGGTGCAAGTCTCATTGGCCTTCGATCGACGGTGATCAAGAGTCACGGCAGCGCCAGCGAGGTGGCGTTTGCACACGCGATCACACAGGCGGTCGGCGAAGCTCGCCAGGATCTGCCGGCGCGCATCGCGCATCGCTTGGGAGAGGTACTGCATTGACGTGTTCCAAGAACGGGGGAGGTGACGATTGAGCGAGGACATTGGATTCATGTTTCCGGGCCAGGGCTCGCAGGCGGTGGGGATGCTTGGTGATCTCGCCGACGCCTTTCCGCTGGTGCGCGAGACGTTCGATGCGGCGGGACAAGCAATCGGCATCGATCTGTGGTCCCTGTCGCAAGAAGGGCCTGCGGAGGACCTGGGCCGCACCGCGATCACTCAGCCTGCCCTTCTCGCCGCCAGCGTTGCGTGTTATCGAGCCTGGGAGGCCGCCGGAGGCGAGCCGCCGGTAGTATTGGCGGGCCACAGCGTGGGGGAGTACTGCGCGCTGGTGTGCGGCGGCGCCGTGGACTTCGAGGAAGCCGCCGTGTTGCTCCAGCATCGGGGCACGCTGATGCAGGCCGCCGTGCCCGAAGGGCAGGGCGCGATGGCGGCCATTCTCGGACTCGACGATGAGCAGGTGATCGAACTCTGCGAGCGAGGATCTCAGGAGCGTGTGGTCTCTGCAGCCAATTTCAATGCGCCAGGACAGGTGGTGGTGGCGGGACACGCCGACGCAGTCGATGCCGCCATCGAACGAGCCAAGGAGGAAGGCGCGCGCCGCGCCCTGCTCCTGGCGGTGAGTGTGCCGTCACATTGCAGCCTCATGCGGGGGGCCGCTGACGAGTTTACGCAGGCGCTCGATGAACTCGAGATCCGACAACCCGACATTCCGGTGGTGCACAATGTCAGCGCGGACGTAGCTGACAGCCCAGATCACATTCGCCGACTGTTATCGGCGCAGCTCTACAGCCCCGTACGATGGCAGGATTGCATTCGTACGATGAAAAGCCGTGGGGCCACGCGATTGTTTGAATGTGGGCCGGGCAAGGTGCTGACGGGGTTAGTGAGGCGCATCGATCGAGAGCTCGAAGCAGTGGCGATAGGAACTCTGGAAGCTTTGAACGAGGCCGTTCGAGATTCATGAATGCAGAGCCGCCGAGAATCGCATTGATCACCGGGGCAAGCCGAGGCATCGGCCAGGGCATTGCATTGTCTCTGGCTCGGGATGGTTGGCACGTGGTAGGTACGGCAACGACACGATCGGGGGCCGATGCCATCGCCGATGCGTTCTCCGATGAAGGCGTGTCCATCAAAGGTAGGGTCTTGCAAGTTCGGGACGATGAGTCAGTAAATTCGTTGGTTAAACAGCTGACTGACGAGCTGGGAGCGCCCTCGCTCTTGGTCAATAACGCAGGCGTCACGAAAGATAATCTGTTGATGCGGATGAAGTCTGACGAGTGGGCTGAGGTGCTCGAGGTGAATCTCGGGTCGATGTATCGACTCTGCAAGGCAGTGCTGCGTCCGATGATGCGGGCGCGGTGGGGCAGGATCGTCAACATTGGTTCCGTAGTAGGAAGAATGGGAAACGCCGGACAGACGAACTACGCCGCATCCAAAGGCGGGGTCGAGGCGTTCACGAGGTCCCTGGCGCAGGAAGTCGGCTCGCGTTCGATTACGGTGAACGCGGTTGCACCCGGCTTCATAGATACGGACATGACAGCGGAAATGTCCGATGAACAGCGCGCACGTCTATTGGAAAGAGTTCCGCTCAGGCGACTGGGGGAGGTTTCCGAGGTGGCTGCGGTGGTCAGTTTTCTCGCCAGCGACGCGGCAGCCTACATTACTGGAGAGACGATTCACGTAAACGGTGGCCTCTACATGGCGTGAACTCCGAACGGTTTGGGCTCGTGAATGGACGTTACCCACTGTCGAGCCTGGAACAATCGGGACTAAGCTTGATGCCACAGAGGCCGTTTGACTAAAATACGCGCTTGCCGCGCACCTGGGAGACACCTTCGGTATGAGCAGCATCGAAGAACGGGTTAGAAAAATCATCTGCGAGCAGTTGGGAGTCAAGGAAGAAGAGGTCAAGGACGATGCATCCTTCGTAGAAGATCTCGGCGCCGATTCTCTCGATACCGTGGAGCTCGTCATGGCCCTCGAAGAGGAGTTCGAGACGGAAATTCCCGATGAGGACGCCGAGAAGATCACCACCGTCAGAGAGGCGATCGATTACATCAATCAGCACGAGTAGATTGGTCCAATCGGCGTCCCGCGGAAAGCCGCGTCTACGGTGGTGTAGTGCGGCTTTCTCTATTGTGTGTTCCAGTTATGCGTTCGAGCGAAACATGTCTCGGGACTTCCGAGCCGAGGAGGTTAAGTAAATGACCCGCCGCAGGGTGGTCGTGTCCGGCCTGGGAATGCTCACGGCGCTGGGTAACACGGTGTCGGATTCGTGGGAAGGAGCGCTCGAGGGCCGCAGCGGGGCTGCGCTCATCGAAAGTTTCGATGTCACCGACTACAGCGTACGTTTCAGCGCGAGCATCAAAAACTTCTCGGCCGGCGACCACATGGACCCGAAGGTGGCGCGGCGAGTCGATGCGTTCATTCAATACGGCCTGGTGGCCGCCTACGAGGCGGTGGCTGATGCGGGACTCGAGGATTGCGGTGACATCGGCGATCGGATCGGCGTTGCCATCGGCTCGGGAATCGGGGGGATCACCACCATAGAAAACACCCACGCTACGCTGACCAAGAGCGGCCCGCGACGGGTGTCGCCATTCTTCACGACCGGCAGCATCATCAACATGATTGCGGGGAATTTGTCCATCAAGTACGGCTTTCGCGGGCCGAACTTTGCGATCGTGACGGCGTGCACCACGGGTACTCACAACATCGGCATGGCAGCGCGTTTGATTCAATGGGGCGAAGCCGACGTGATGGTTGCGGGGGGCGCCGAGATGGCGACCTCGCCGGTGGGGCTGGCGGCGTTCGCGTCCATGAAGGCGCTCTCCTCGCGAAATGACGATCCAGAGGCAGCGAGCCGGCCCTGGGATCGCGAGCGCGACGGTTTCGTGCTCGGGGACGGAGCGGGGGTGATGGTGTTGGAAGAGCTCGAACATGCACGTGCGCGCGGGGCCACGATCTACGCGGAGCTCGTTGGATTCGGCATGAGTGGCGATGCACATCACATCACGAGCCCTCCGGATGACGGTGCTGGTGCCGTGTTGAGCATGCGCAACGCACTCCAGGACGCATCCATGGATCCCTCGGAGGTGGATTACATCAATGCACACGGCACCTCGACACCTCAGGGGGACGTGGCTGAGACCAAGTCCATCAAGCGCGTATTCGGTGCGGACACCAAGGTTGCCGTGAGCTCCACGAAGTCCATGATCGGTCATCTGTTAGGGGCCGCCGGCGCGGTGGAAGCGATCTTCTGCGTCCTCGCAGCGCGCGACAGCGTGGCCCCTCCGACCATCAACCTGGACAATCCCGACGATGAATGTGATCTCGACTACGTGCCGCATACGGCGCGGCAGATGAACATCGATGTCGCGTTGTCGAACTCGTTCGGATTTGGTGGCACCAACGGCACGCTTGTGTTTCGCCGACTCTGACCTAACCAGACGAGAGGACCTAACCAGACGAGAGGACCTACCAGACGAGAGGACCCACCAGCCGAGAGTGCGACGCTCTGGCATTCTCTCTTCTATGCGCCAATATCACCATCTAGCCGGCATTATTCGCGAGGGCGGTGCGGATTCGCTGTTTCTGCCAGTGTTTCGCAGACAAAAATGACACGTAACTACAAGCACTTCGGTTTGCCGAGAGCGCCTATCACGCACCTGGCTTGGTCGCCAGAAGCGCGATCCCTCATGAATAATGCGGGCGGGGGCATTTGCTCGAGGTGATTACGCCCTCCCGTCAAACGTCAAGGATATGAGTTTGCGCCTCATTGCAATCACAGGTGTTGTCTTCGCCGTCGGGCTGAGCGGACTCGGGTACGCGTGGTGGCGTCTCGACTCGCCGATGTCGGTGCCGGAGTCCGGCATGGTGCTGGAAGTGCCTCGCGGGCGTGGGCTGGGGGACATCGTGCGCGAGCTAGAACGCGCAGAGGTGCTTGGCGAGCCGATGTTGCTGCGTGCATACGCCAGGGTGACCGGAACTGACCGCCAGGTCATGGCGGGGGAATACGCGCTGGAGGTGGGTCTGACGCCCCTCGGTCTCATGGATCGGCTGACTCGCGGCACGGTGATGAGCTATGAGCTCACCATCGCGGAAGGCTGGCGGTTCCGTGATGCCCTCGCCCATTTGATGGGACAGCCGAAGCTCCAGATCACCCTCGATGAGGAGAGTGAGGCGGATATCGTCGGGTTGCTGGGGCTCGAGCACGCTCATCCCGAAGGCCTTTTCTTTCCGGACACCTACCGCTATACGGCAGGCATGCGTGATGTGGACGTCTTGCGCATTGCGCGCGACCGGATGCGCGATGTCTTGAAGAGCGAGTGGGAGGCGAGATCCGATGCTGCGGTGGTGGCTACCCCGTATGAGGGGCTGATACTTGCCTCCATCGTCGAGAAGGAGACCGGGGTCGAGGGTGACCGGGAGCTCATCGCGGGGGTCCTGAGTCGGCGTCTGTATCGAGGCATGAGGCTGCAGACGGATCCTACGGTGATCTACGGGCTTGGCGAGAGCTTTGACGGTAACCTGACGCGGGCGCACCTCGAAGCGGATGGTCCCTACAATACGTATCGGCGCAGCGGGCTGCCGCCGACGCCCATCGGTTTGCCTGGCCGCGCGTCGCTGCACGCGGCGCTGCATCCTGCGGCGGGAACCGAGCTTTATTACGTATCGCGCGGTGACGGTTCGAGTCAGTTCTCCGATACGCTAGAGCAGCACGAGGCCGCGGTGGATCGCTATCAACGCATGAGATGAGGGGGAATTTGAGCGGGCGATTCATTACCTTGGAAGGCACCGAAGGCGCGGGCAAGAGCACCAACCTCGCATTCATGCGGGACTATCTCGAAGGTGCGGGGATTACCGCATTGGTGACGCGGGAACCCGGAGGCACTGCGTTTGCTGAAGAGATCCGCGAGCTGGTGCTGAGCCCGCGCGAGGAAGGCGTGGATGCCTTGGCGGAGACTCTGCTGATCTTCGCGGCGCGGGCGCAGCATCTGCAGGCCGTAATCAAACCCGCCATCGCCGAGGGCCGGTGGGTGCTCTGCGACCGATTTACCGATGCGACCTATGCCTACCAGGGAGCGGGGCGGGGTGTGCCCAGAGAGCAGATCGCCGTACTCGAAGGACTCGTCCAGGATGGCTTCAAGCCGGATCTCACCGTCTATCTCGATCTACCCGTCGAAATCGGGCTCGCGCGGATTCAGGGACGCGATGAACCCGATCGCTTCGAGCGCGAGCGCCACGAGTTCTTCAATCGTGTGCGCAAAGGCTATCTCGAGATTGCGAACACCGAGAGCGCACGTGTCAAAGTGGTGGATGCGTCGCGAAATCTGAGAGATGTTCAGAGAGACATCTCTGCACAACTCGACGCTTGCCTGCGGTCATGGCAAACGTAGCGGCGCCCTATCCATGGCAGAGCGGGCTCTGGGAAGAGGTCGTCGCGCGTCTCGAGGCCGGGCGATTGCCACATGCACTTCTGATTGCCGGCCCACCCGGATGGGGACAGTGGGAATTCGCTCTGGTCCTCGCGAGACGGATCCTGGGTCTCGAGTGCGTCGCCCCCGAGGAACCCATCGTCCATCCAGATTTCAGACTGGTGACGATAGAGGAGGGCAAACGTCAGATCCTGGTAGATCAGATCCGGGGACTGAACGAATTCGCCTTCCAGACCGCGAGCGCCGGTGGCGCGAAGGTGGCGATCATCGCACCTGCCGAAGCCCTCAATGCGAACGCCGCGAATGCCTTGCTGAAGACCTTGGAGGAGCCTCCCTCGAATACCCATCTGCTGCTCGGGTCATCTGCTGCCGGGCGCCTTCTCCCCACCCTCACCAGTCGCTGTCAGCGGCTCACCCTGGGTGGCGGGGGCCGGGAGCGCGCGCGCGAGTGGCTTCTGGCGGAGGCTGACAGCGGCGCAAACGCCGAAGCGGCGATGTTCTTTGCTGGCGGCGCGCCTTTGGCTGCTCTTGCGCTTCTGGAGGAGGGCACGCTGGGGGATGCGCAGACGCTGGAGCGGTGTTTGCTCGACCCGCACAGCGATGTGGGTCCGCTACTGCGACTGGCGAGCAAGTACTCTCTGGATGAGCTGTTGGATTGGTGGCTCCGCATCGCGGTGCGCTGGGAGAGCGAAGGCCCGGGCCGCCAGGAGTCGTTCGAATTCCTCGATGCCCTGATCGGCTTGAAAGCCGATGCCCTGGCGGTTCCTCTCAATGCCTCCCTGGTGGTCCACAGCCTCCACGGGCGCTGGTGTGACCTCGCGCACAAGTCCGTGCATTCGAATTGACTCCGCCCACCGGGGGAATCATGCTTTCGGGACGCGGTGACTCTCCGATCCGGAAATCATCGTTTATTCTCAATATGGGTGTTGTAGCTGGAATCTGCCGATGGCCGCTAAAAAGGGAGCACGCAATGGCATTCTTGCCATCGCGATCAAGGACAAAGCAGCGCTCCATGCTGGCTACATGCCGTTCGTCAAGAATGGCGGACTGTTCATTCCCACGAAGAAGGAATACCACCTCGGCGACGAGGTGTTCATGTTGCTCAACCTCATGGAAGAGACGGAGAAGATCCCGGTAGCCGGCAAGGTGGTCTGGGTGACCCCGAAAGGCGCCCACGGAACCAAGGCGACGGGGATCGGCGTTCAGTTCAACGACCAGGACGACGTGGCGAGAAGCAAGATAGAGACTTATCTCGCGGGCAGCCTGCAGTCGGATCGACCCACCAATACCATGTAGCCGCACGGCTAGTTCTTGTCCAGAAATTCGCCGTCCGGGCGAATTTCTTCCCACGCTGCGGCGAAGTAAATTCGCCTTCGCTCCCAAAACCCTTGCTTTTGCTGCGCGTTGCTCTGCAAAGAGCGGGTTTTGCCGGGGCATCCATGCCCCGGACCGCTAGTTTCTGTCCAGAATATTGCGCATTCTGGATAGGAACTAACTAAACGTCTCCTCGTATATGCGATACACGGTCTCGTCCATCCCGAGGCGGCGATACGTGTGCTGTGCGATCT
>JAPULC010000452.1 GCA_027295305.1 Gammaproteobacteria bacterium | reverse complement strand
CGCGGGCGATGGACGAGATTCTGGAGTGCAAACGCTGTCGTATGCTGAGCGAGAACGAGATGTGCCGATTCTGCAGCGATCCAAAACGCATGGGCGAGACCATCTGTGTGCTCGAGTCTCACGCTGACGTGATGGCTGTGGAACAGACCGGCTATCGCGGGGTTTATTTCGTGCTGAAAGGTCATCTCTCACCCATCGACGGTGTGGGTCCGGAATCCCTTGGTGTGAATCGTCTGCTGGAGTGGGCATGCAAGCCGGAGGTCCAGGAGATCATTCTGGCCACCAATGCCACGGTGGAGGGCGAGGCGACGGCGCACTATCTGTCGGAGCATCTCAAGGATGCCGAGGTACGGGTCACGCGTATCGCTCACGGCGTGCCCCTGGGAGGCGAGCTGGAATACGTGGATGGAAATACCCTCGCACACGCCTTTGCGGGACGTAAGTCTGTCTCCTGACGTCACATACGTGACCTCCGAGCGCCGGCTTGCCGAGCTGTGCGAGCGTTGGTGCACACTGCCGGCCATTGGGCTCGATACGGAATTCGTGCGCACGGATACGTTTTATGCGCGCGCGGGATTGTTTCAGATTGCCGATGGCGAGGGACGCTATCTCGTCGATCCGCTGGAGGTGGGAGCCGCTGAGTCCATGGCGGGCGTGCTCGCCTCGACCACGGTCACGAAGGTCATCCATGCGTGTGGCGAGGACGTGGAGCTATTGCGACAATTCTTCGGCGTCGTTCCGCAGCGGGTATTCGACTTACAGCTCGGCGTAGCTTTTGCTGGAGGCCCTTACAGCGTGAGCTATGCAGGTCTCGTGGAGCGATATCTGGGCGAAGCGGTGGAAAAGGACCACACACGCTCCGATTGGCTTCAGCGCCCGTTGTCGGAGGATCAGCTGCGCTATGCAGCGCAGGATGTGGAGTACCTGCTGCCTGTCTACCAGGCGTTGGTGGATGCCCTTGCGGGGGACTCACGCAGTGATTGGGTATTGGAGGAATCTCAGATGCGCGTGGAGGAGGCTGCGCAGATTCCCGAGTCGAAGACCTATTATCGCGGTGTCTCGGGAGCCCATCGGTTGAGCCCGAGACGGTTGGAGACACTGCGGCAACTGTGCCGCTGGCGCGAAGAGACTGCGCGCGCCGAGGATCGTCCGCGCAACCGCATCGTCGCCGACAAGGCGTTGCTCACGATTGCCGCAGACAATGCGACTACCCGCAACGATCTACGCGAATCGCTTTCGCCGCGCACGGTGCGACGCTATGGAGAGACGCTGCTCGATCTCATAGAAGATGCGGCCGACGTGCCGGACTCGGAGCTTCCGGATGCGATCCCCCCGCCCGTGCAGCAAAAACACGGGGAGCTCATCGGCCAGTTGCGAGAATTTGCACGCGCACGTGCAGCGGACCTCGGCCTCGCGGAGGAGCTGATTGCTCGACGGCGCCTGGTGGAGGATTTCGTCAGGGCGCACATCCGTGGCGATGGTCTGCCCGCCAAATTTCGCGGCTGGCGTGCCGATGTGGTGACCCGCGACTTCCAACGGCTGGCCGAGGGAAGATGACCGTGGCGTTGCGCGTGAATTGCTCGTGAGCACCGAGGTGCCCTTCTGGAAGCGCAAGCGTCTGGACGAGATGACCCGTGATGAGTGGGAATCGCTGTGTGACGGTTGCGCGCGCTGCTGCCTGATCAAGCTGCAGGACGTCGAGACCGATGAGATCCAGCACACGCGTGTCGTGTGTCGTTTTCTCGACCAGGGCCGATGCCGCTGCACGGTGTACCCGCGGCGCCACGAGCTCGTATCCGATTGCCTGCGTCTGACCCCGGAGAGCTTGGCCACCTTCGACTGGTTGCCCGAGACTTGTGGATATCGCCGGGTAGCTGAGGGCAAGGATCTCGAGTGGTGGCATCCGCTGTTATCGGGATCCAAGGAGACCGTGCACGAGGCCGGGATATCGGTCCGGGGCCGGGTGGTCTCCGAAGATCATGTGCACCCCGACGGTCTGGACGAGCACGTCATCGACTGGGGCCGCTAGATTTGGAATACCTCTCAGCCTGGGTTCTCTATTACGCTTCCACAGGCTTGCTGCTCTGGGGTCTCGTGCGACTCATGCGACGCTGGCCGGCGGGGATCAGGCAGTTCATCGTCGCGCTTCTGGTCGTGATCCTGTGCGTACCCGCCACGTCGGCCAATCTGCCGGGAAATTTCGCCCCGGCGTTCGTCGTGCTCGTGTTCGAGATGGCCTTTCAGCAGGAGAGCGATCCGGAACTCGCGGTGCTGGCGCTGGTGGTGGGCACGGCACTCATGGCGGGATTCCTCGTCGTTCGGCGGCTGCTGAGGCGGCCAACGACACAGCTTTGAGGAGGCGTTCTGGGCATGGTTGTGGGGGTATCCGAGTCGATTTTCGCGTTATTCCCGGGTGGCATAGGAGCATCTGCTCTTATGCCTGTCTTGATAAGGCAGGAGGAGCTGTTTAAATTATGCATCTGACGCGGCCGGCTTGTTGTCCGGGCTGTACCCTGAGGCTTCAGCACACACTTTCCTGAAAATGGGACGATGGTAATCCATGATTTTTGACAGTACCGATACCTATATTTCCACCGATGAGCTGAGCATGGCCGTGGATGCGGCGGTGAAGCTCGAACGCCCCTTGCTGATAAAGGGCGAGCCGGGCACCGGCAAGACACTGCTTGCGCACGAGGTCGCCAAGACCCTGGGGCTCGAGCTCATCGAGTGGCACATCAAGTCGTCCACCAAGGCCCAACAGGGTCTCTACGAATACGACGCCGTCTCGCGGCTGCGCGATTCGCAGCTGGGTGACGAGCGGGTGAAGGACATCCGCAACTACATCAAGCACGGAAAGCTCTGGGACGCATTCACCAGCGAAGAGAAGGTGGTGCTGCTCATCGACGAGGTCGACAAAGCCGACATCGAGTTCCCGAACGACCTGCTGCAGGAACTCGATCGCATGGAGTTCTTCGTCTACGAGACCAGCGAGACGATCAAAGCCACGAACCGGCCCATCGTCATGATCACCTCGAACAACGAGAAGGAGCTGCCTGATGCGTTCCTGCGGCGTTGCTTCTTCCACTACATCAACTTTCCCGATCGAGAAACCATGCAGGAGATCATCTCGGTCCACTTCCCGGAGATCAAACAGAATCTCGTGAAGGAGGCCATGGATATCTTCTTCGATGTTCGCAAAGTGCCCGGTCTGAAGAAGAAGCCCTCGACGTCGGAGCTGATTGATTGGCTCAAGCTCTTGATGTCGGACGACATCCCCGACGAGATTCTCACCAACCGAGATCCGACCAAGGCCATACCGCCACTCTACGGCGCGCTCGTGAAAAACGAGCAGGATGTGCACCTGCTCGAGCGGCTCGCCTTCATGAATCGTCGGGACAGCAGGGGATAGCCTATGTTGATCAACTTCTTCCTCACCATGAAGAAGTACAAGGTTCCGGTGACGATCCGCGAGCTCTTGGATCTGCTGGAGGCGATGCGTCAGCGGGTGGTCTACGCGGACATCGATGACTTCTATCTCTTGAGCCGCACGTGCCTGTGCAAGGACGAGAAGCACTACGACAAGTTCGATCGCGCCTTCAGTGCGTATTTCAAGGGGCTCGAGGATCTTCATGGGATGCTGCAGGCGTTGATTCCCGACGAGTGGCTGAGGCGCGAATTCGAAAAGGCGCTGACTCCCGAGGAGCTCGAGCAGATCAAGTCGCTGGGTGGGCTCGAGAAGCTGATCGAGGCCTTCCGCGAGGCGAAGGAAGAAGAGGAAAAGCGAGCGCAGGAAGAGGCCGCCCGCAAAGCGAAGGAAGGGCGCGAGGGCGACGAGGAGCGGGACGGTAAGAAAGGCCCAGGTGGTCGAGGAAAAGGCAAGAAGAAGAAGGCCAGGAAGGTCTGGGACGAGCGACAGTACAAAAACCTCGACGACTCCGTGGAGCTCGGCACGCGCAACATCAAGATGGCGCTCAGACGCCTTCGCAAGTTCGCGCGCACCGGCAGGGAAGAAGAGCTCGATATGGACAACACCATTCGCTCTACCGCCCACAACGGAGGCATGCTCGACATCAAGTTTCGCCCGGAACGCAAGAACACCGTCAAGGTGCTCACGCTCTTCGACATCGGCGGCTCGATGGATGCCCACGTCAAGGTTTGCGAGGAGCTCTTCTCCGCCACAAAGACCGAGTTCAAGCACCTCGCCAGCTATTACTTTCACAACTTCATCTACGAATCGGTCTGGAAGGACAACCGGCGCCGCATGAACGAGCGCATCCCCACCTTGGAAGTGCTTCGTACTTACGCCCAGGACTTCAAGATCGTGTTCGTCGGTGATGCGACCATGGCGCCCTACGAGATCACCCATGCCGGGGGCAGCGTCGAGCACTGGAACGAAGAGCCCGGAACCCATTGGATCAGTCGTTTCACCGATCTCTACGACAAGCTCATCTGGATCAATCCCACACCCCAGGAGACCTGGGAATACTCCAGCTCCGTGGGCATGACCCGTGAGCTCGTGAACGGTCGAATGTATCCGCTGACCATTCGCGGGCTCGAAGAAGGAATGAATCACCTTTCCAAGTAGTTGCCGACCAGAATGCGCAGCACTCTGGACAAGAACGAAGATCCGGGACAG
>JAPULC010000451.1 GCA_027295305.1 Gammaproteobacteria bacterium | reverse complement strand
ATCGGAACGAAACGGATCTAGTCTCGGATCTACCCGCATGTAGCCGATCCAGGGAGATTGCTCGGCCTGTGCAAGCTCTAGCCATCCGAAGCCCTCATCCAAATCACCGAGTGCTCCGTGAATGACTGCCGTGTGGTAGGCGGATACATGGCGGGTTGCGGAGGTTTTCTTCAACCGATCGAGTATGGCTTTCGCCGCTTCGATGTTCCCGGCCCTGGCATGGGCATGACCGAGGGAGGCAACATATAGAGGATTGTCCGATATTGCCATCGCACGCTCCGCCGCTGAGATGGCTTCCGCATATCGTCCTTCCTGCTCGAATGCCCAACCGAGATGCCAATGGGCCGGCGCGAAGCGAGGTCCCAGTTCCAGCGCTTGCTCATACTGTTGGATCGCGACCTCGTATCGGCCGGCGAAGTAGTGACGCAAACCCACCCAGGTGTTGATGATCAGTGACAGGGGGTCAAGCTCGCGTGCTATCTCCGCCTGTTTCAGTGCCTCGTCGTGGCGTTCCATGGCCGATAGATAACCACCGTACCAGTGGTGCGCGATCGAGTAGGAAGGGTTGAGCTCGATGGCGCGCTTGTACTCTCTCTCGGCGGCTTCCCAGTCGTGATCGAATTCCAAGTAGATGTGGGCGCGTGAAGTGTGCGCTTCGGCCAGCGTCTCGTCGAATGCCAACGCTTTCGTAACCGCCGCTTTGGCCTTTGGGAAGGTCGCCTTTGGCGCCAATACGCTGTACCAGCCTCGGAAGATCCACACGTGGGCGATGCCGCTGTAGGCCAGCGCGTAGCCGGGGTCCAGCTCGACGGCTCGCTGAAAGTAGTTGAGCGCCGTTTCAATGTTCGCCGCGGTTCTCAGGTTCCAGAAGTAGTTGCCCTTTAAATAGAGCGTGTAGGCATCGCTATTATCCGTTGGTCTAGCACTTAGTCGATCCAGCTCCCCTTCGAGGAGGGTCACGTCGAGCTGCGCGATCACCTGGCCCGCAATGTTCGATTGCACTTCGAAGATATCGTCGATCACGCGCTCGTAGGTGTCCGCCCACAGTTGCGTTTCGTCCGACACGCGAATCAGCTCCGGCGCAATACGAACGCGCGTCGGAGTTGAACCGGTTGCAGGTGCCCAGCGCACGCTTCCGTAGAGGAGGTAACGGACGTTCAGCTCCTCACCGATCTCGCGACTGCTCTTGTCGGTGGCCGCGTATCTGAGCGCCGCTTTGCGTGAGATGACTTCGAGTCCGCTGACGCGGCGCAGTCGACTGTTGATCTCGTCGGTTATGCCGGCGGCGAAGTATGCGTCTCCCGGCGGCCCGAGGTTTTCGAATGGCAGCACGGCGATCCGAGGGGTTCCTGCCACTTCCGATTCCGACTGGGATACCTCATCGGGACCCCCAAGTGTCGGCTCACTGCGGATGAACAAGAACGCACCCGCCGCGACGGCAATCAGGCCGCACGCGACGATGGCGGGCCACCAGCGACGCGTTGTGGGCGCACTGGGCACGGTGGTTGTCGAGTCGGACGGGCGCCATTCGGATCGCCCTTCTGCACTCAAGGACGCGAGCAGCTTGTCTCGGTAGGCGGGTACCGATAGATCACCCTTGATGATCGCCTGCCGCGCGCCGAGGCGTAATTCCAGACCCAGTGGCAGCTCGGTGGGCGTCAGGTGAACGGACAGGATGTTTCTCTCGTGACTGACGGCGAATTGGATCTCGTCGCGACAGTGAATCGATGCTACGGACGTCGGGCTGACGAAAAACACGACGTGAGCCGCGCCGTCGATCCGTCGCCCCAGTTCCTCGTTCCACTCTTCTCCCGGAGTGATGCCTTCGTCATACCAGACGTTGAACCCTTGCTGATGCAGCCATTCGATATCCGCATAGACCTCGTCCGCATCGTCATGGGCATAACAGATGAAAACGTAGGGATCGCTACCTTGGTATGCGGGAAACGGCCTTTCCAACTCGCGCTCTCCTCGGAATGCGGGAATCGAGTCTACGCGGGACGATGGAGTGTTCAACCTTCGAGGGTGAAGCGCACGGTGCGACTCGAGCCGCTAGCGCTCGCGCCAGTCGAAGTTCCGATGCACGATCATCTTCGAGCGCATGATGCGCGGCTTATCGCTGGCGTTGGGCGCCCAGGTGTGCATCGAAAGCGGGTGCAGCAGATAGACGTCGCCGGGCTCGCCCGTCATCTCGTGTACACGCACCGGCGCCCCGTCGATGTCGCCCCCTTCGGTCATGAAATAGGGCTCTCGATCGACGATTTCACGATTGTGCCCAGCAAGCTCGCGCAGCCACGGGTGGGATTTCATGACGCGTTTGCGATGCGTCGCGTGCTTGGCAGCGCGCTCATCATCGTCGAGTGAGTCGTAATAACGCAGGAGCACCTTGTGCATCCCCGCGATGAAGGTCGTGCCACCGCCGCCGTGCCTCAGTTGCGCAAGCAACGAGAACATCTGCACACCGGCCGCGCACTGGCGATGCGGGGCAATCGGACTGTCGA
>JAPULC010000450.1 GCA_027295305.1 Gammaproteobacteria bacterium | reverse complement strand
CCGGCCGATGCATCCACGTCACTACTCGGTGTGGTGCAGTCAGCGCGACATTGCTCAGATGGTGGCACGCGCCATCGCGGCGCCCACCGAGCTTGGCTTTGACATCTTCTTCGTGCTCTCGCAGAACAAGTGGAGCTATCGCGATCTCGAGCATCCACGGGCGGTGCTCGGCTTCGAGCCGCAGGATCGCGCCGAGGATCACCGCACCTGAGTCGCAGCCCGCCTACAACTTTTCAACTTGTTGGGGACGGCGAGAAATCGTGCCGTCCCCGATTTTTCGGACGGCTAATCATCGGGCAGCGCGTAAGCGACCAGGCTATCCCCCATGTCGATGGGGAGGTTCCCGTAGCCGCCGGCCGCGATCACCACGACCTGCCGGCCGCCCACCCGATAGGTCATCGGCGCCGCCTGGCCGCCCGCGGGAAGCGACGTTTCCCACAGCACCTCCCCCGTTTCGATGTCAAAGGCGCGAAAGGCGGAGTCGACCGTTGCCGCCAGGAACACGAGGCCGCTCTTGGTGACCAGGGGCCCGCCCATGTTGGGCACGCCCCAGGTCCCGAGCCAGGATAGATAGGGAAGATTGCCAATCGGAACGCTCCAGCGCAGGTCCCCGGTCGCGAGGTCCACGGCGTGCAGCGTGCCCCAGGGCGGCGGGTTGCATGGGATGCCGAGGTTGGACGTGAGGAACTCCCGTCTCATGCCCCAGGCGGTCCCATACTGGGGTCCGTGCTCCACGCCGGGACGCTCGGCCCGGGCCTGCTCGAACTCGGCGCGCGGGAAGAGCGTCACCACCCAAGGCAAATCCATCACATTCGCGATCAGTAGCTGGCGCTCGGGATCGACGGCGACACCACCCCAGTTCGAGCCGCCTCCGTGACCGGGAATCATGATCGAGCCCTGAGTGGTGGGGGGGGTAAAGGCCCCGTCGAAACGCAGCGCCTCGATCCGCTCCCGACACTTGCCCCGATCCCAGAACGTGAGGCCCCACGCGTCCTCGGGTGCGATGCTCAAGCGTATGAGGGGTGGCGGTTTCACCGGGAAGGGCTGGGTGGGTGAGAGCACGAAACCCTCCTCCCCACCCTGGGGCACCGGCCGCTCCTCCACCGCGAAGAGCGGCTCGCCGCTGAGTCGATCGAGGATGAACAGATGGCTGCTCTTGGTCGGTTGCACCACGGCGGGGATCGTCTGGTCGCCGCGCCGCAGCGGAAACAGGACGGGCTGGGCCGGAACGTCGAGATCCCACACGTCGTTGTGCACGGTCTGGAAGGCCCAGGCCACCTCCCCGGTGCGGGCGTGAAGGGCCACGGTGCTGCTGCCGTAGTGGTCGAGGCCCTGACGATGAGCGTTGGCATAGTCAGGGGTGGGGTTTCCGGTCGGCACGAACAGGAGCTCGCGCTTCGGGTCATAGGACATGGGTGCCCAGACGTTGGGGGTCGAGAGCATCCAGCCGCTCTGGGGGTCGCGCTTGCCGCCGGGCTCGTCGGGAGGTGCGAGGTCCCACGCCCAGACCATCTCGCCTGTGCGCACATCGAAAGCGCGAATCACGCCGGAAGGCGCCTCGACGCGCACGTTGTCGCCGACGGCCGAGCCCACCACCACAAGGTCGCCGGCCAGGGTCGGCGCGGAGGTGAGCTGGTACTCGCCCTTCCACCGCTGTTCGCCGACTCCCGGGTTCAGGTCGACGCTGCCGCCCTCGCCGAAGTCGACACAGGGCGTTCCGGTGGCCGCGTCGAGTGCGAACAGTCGTGCGTCGACCGTGTTGGTGAGAATGCGGTGCCGACAGCGCGCGCCGATGTCCGCCTCCGTGTCGATGAAGCTCGCGACGCCACGACACACGAGCTGGTTGGCCCAGCCGGCATGTCGGTCGATCTCCGGATCGAAGATCCAGCGTTCCTCACCCGTGAGCGGGTCGAGGGCGAATACCCGGTTGAAGGGGGTGCAGCCATAGAGCGTACCGTCCACCAGGAGTGGCGTGAGCTCGAAGGAGCTGGTCGTTCTGAAGGGCGGCGAGCCGTCGGAGACGTCGCCGTGGCGCCAGGTCCAGAGTACCTCGAGCCGATCGACGTTCTGCGGCGTGATCTGCCCGAGCTCGGCGTAGCGCGTGCCGCCCGAGTCACCCCCCCAATGTGTCCACGCGACGTCCTCTTGCGCTGATGCGGCGCAACTCAGCAGGACCAGGGCGATCCAGTGGATTAATGGGCGGATCACTTGGTGGCCGCAGTCGGCCAGGCGAAGAAGTCTGTGCATCACCGAGAGTGCTCGTGTGGGAAGGGTAGTCGTATCCGGGGCGGATTCGATTTTACGGGCTCTCCGCGGTTGCCGGCGTTTTCGCCGCATCCCTTGCAGCAACTTTCTCGCGAATTATCGGAATCAGCTCCCGTCCGTAGTCCGCAGCATCGTTCACGGGGTCGAAGCCGCGCAACAGCACCCCGCTCACGCCGAGGTCGTAGTATTTCGCGATCGCATCGGCCACCTGATCCGGTGTGCCGACCAGCGCAGTCGTGTTCCCCGAGCCGCCTGCAGCGGCGGCGATGGGGACCCACAGACGCTCGTCCTGCACTTCGCCATCTTTCACTAAGGCCATCAGGCGCTTGGCATTCTCCGCCTCGGGCGTGAAGGAGCGGTTGCCCATGGCGCTCTTGACCCCGGCGAGAATGGTCCGGGCCTTTTCCCAGGCCGCCTCCTCGGTGTCGGCGATGATCGGCCTGAACGACACATTGAACCGTGGCGATCGTCCGTGCTTGGCCGCCTCGGCGCGAATGCGCGCGATGGAATCGGCGACCGCCGCGCGAGGCTCGCCGAAGAGCGCATAGGTGTCGCAGTGTTTCGCGCCGGCGCGGATTGCAGGTTCGGACAGGCCCCCGAACCAGATGGGAATGTGCGGCTGCTGCACGCATCGCACCTCGGAGAATGCGCGCTCGAAACGGTAGAAGCGTCCTTCGTGATCGAAGGGCTCCTCGGAAGTCCACACCTTGCGCACGACCTCCAGGTATTCGTCCGTGCGCTCATAACGCTCGTCGTGGGTGAGGAAGTCGCCGTCTCGGCGCTGCTCGGCGTCGAAGCCGCCGGTGATGATGTGCAGCCACAGGCGCCCGCCGGTCAGATTGTCGAACGTGGCTGCCGTGCGCGCAGCGAGGGTCGGCACCACGAAGCCCGGTCGATGCGCGACGAGAAAGCCGATCCGCTCGGTGCGTTGAGCGCAGAACTGAGCCACCTGAAAGCCTTCGGCCGCCGCCGAGCTATAACCCACGAGCACCGCATCGAATCCCGCATCTTCATGGGTGCGGGCGAAATTCTCCAGATACTCCTGATCGATGCCGCCGCCGATGATGTGCACGGTGGACTGACCCGCAGGCGCGACGCCGACCATGCCGAGGATGTTGATGGGCAAGAGAACCTCCACCCCACGGATTCAGGCTGGAGGTTATCCGAAAACGCGTGCTCTCAGCCACAATGTCGGTGGCAGGTTGATGTATCTCGACTTTGGAAATTTCGCGCTGCCGAGTGATGACGGCTGAGTAATCGTGGATTGGCGCTATCATGGTTCTTTGCCGCGTCTTCCACCGGACGCGAAACGGAGAATTGGATGGGCAGCAACACAGAGATCATTCGGGAATTCATCGGTGCCTGGTCGCGACTCGATGCCGAGGAGCTCGTCGAGTACTTCACGCGCGACGGGACCTACTACAACATTCCGGCTCAACCGGTGTCAGGGCGCGAAAATCTCATCGCCTTCATCGGCGCATTTCTGAAAGATTGGTCCTCCACCGAGTGGGAAATTCTCAACCTGGTCGGCGCGGGTGATCTGGTGATTGCCGAAAGGATGGATCGCACCACGGTGGGCGACAAGAACGTCGATCTCGCGTGCTGCGGCGTGTTCGAGATGCAGAACGGCAAGATCAAGGAATGGCGCGATTACTTCGACATGAACACCTATGTGAAGGCGCTGCAGTGAGGAAATCTCCTCAGCTGAGAGCGGGCTGAATCGCCTGTTGGGCGAGGTAGATCACGGTCCAGACGATCACGAGTGTGGCGTGAAAACGATCATCTCGGACGAGGGCGCCGCTTAGACATAGGCCCATCAGGATCACCCCAAGCGCCCACTCGACAGATCCGAGGGCGCTCAGGTCCGGGGGCGCCCACACGAGGCTGAAGAGCATCGCCACCACGAACATCAACGTCAGCAGGGTAAAGAACGCCACCCTGACCTCCTGGAAGTGTTGGTGTAGGTCCGGAAGGTCCTTCGGATCGAAGTCCGGTGTCAGCAGCCGCGCTGTGGTGTAGAGCAGCATCGAGACGAGAAACGGAAGCAGAAACATCCAGAATGAGATTTCCTCGGTGCGCATGTTCGTCCACACCGCGTACCACCACCCGATGTGAACGAGCAGCATCACGACGATCCAGCCGAGGAGCACCCAGTAGATTCTCAGCTGTCTTCCAAAACGAATGAGGTTGCTCACCCCGCCAAGCAGGTGCACCACCCCCAAGCCGATCACGATGGAGAGTATGGTGGAGGCGTATTCAAAGACGCTCACGTGCGGCTCCGGTTGAAGACGTGCGCATTCTACCCAGAGATCGTTGCAGTTGATCTGGGCCGAATCGTTGGGTGATCATCGAGGACCGACGTAAGAGGGTTCAGCCAATGGCAGAGGAACTACCCAGCATCGTGTCGCACATCTCCATCGGCACGAACGATTTCGATCGGGCCACGGAATTCTACGATCAGGTGCTGGCGACGCTCGGTGCACGGCGCGTGCTCGATTTTCCAGGTGCGGTGGCCTACGGCAAGCAGTTCCCGGAAGTCTGGGTGCAGACGCCGATCAACGGTCAGGAGGCCAATCCCGCCAATGGCAGTCACGTGGCTTTCATCGCCGCCACCCATGAAGCGGTGGATGCGTTCTACGACGCGGCCATTGCAGCGGGCGCAGAGGACGATGGCGCGCCAGGCCTTCGACCCGACTACGGCGAAGGCTACTACGGCTGCTTCGTGCGCGATCTCGACGGCCACAAGATCGAGGCGGCGGTGATCCCGGAATAGCCTTCAGGGAATCGGCTTGATGGACGGTGTCGCAATAACCCCATGGCCGCGCGGCAGATCGTTCTGTTTGTGGGAGCGGCTTTAGCCGGGGGCGCCTACTTAGCCGCGAATCTCTGGGGCTTGCGAGCCGAAGCATTCGGGGCTGCGCGCCTCGGGCTAAAGCCGCTCCCGCAGGCCCTTTCGAGGAGCCTTACGGCCAGTCGATGTCCACACCGATGGGACAGTGATCCGATCCCAGCACGTGAGGCCAGATGAACGTATCGCGCACGCGCTTCATCGCCGCGGGCGAGGCGAGCACATAGTCGATGCGCCAACCGACGTTGCGCTCGCGTGCGCCGCCCCATTGCCGCCACCAGGTGTAATGGCCTGGCTGGTTGCGGTGACGCTTGCGGAACGTGTCGACCCAGCCGCGCTCGATCCAGCGCTGAAACTCCTCGCGCTCCTCCGGCAGAAAACCGCTGCTTTTGACGTTGTCCTTGGGGCGTGCGAGATCGATCGCTTCGTGCGCGGTATTGAAATCCCCCATCACGAAAGCGGGACCGCGGCGACGCAGCTTCTGCATGCGATCGAACACCGCGCGGTAGAAGTCGAGCTTGTAGGGAACGCGGCTGTTGTCGCGATTGGGGCCGCTGCCCTTGGGAAAGTAAACGCTCGCAACGCTCAGCTTGCCGAAGTGTGCGATGAGGATGCGTCCCTCCACGTCGAGCTCGGGATCGCCGAGAGACGTCTCGATGCGGTCCGGGGCTTCGCGGGAGTAGATGCCGACACCGCTGTACCCTGGGCGCTCCGCGGGACTGAAGCTCGCATGCCAACCGGTGGGCTCGCGCGCTTCCTGCGGCAGCTGGCCCGGAAATGCACGCACTTCCTGCACGCCGACGATGTCCGCCTCCGAGGTCTCGAGGAATTCGAGAAAGCCCTTCTTCACGCTGGCCCGAAGGCCATTCACATTCCAGCTGACGATGCGCATGGACGTGTCACTCCACCATGACGGGCAGAATCAGTGCCGATGGACGGTTGCGATCCATGTAGATCGTATTCGTTGCCACCCTCGGCTCGCCGGGATCGCCGAGGGGTGCGTCGTTGTTGTAATTTACGTCGAACCGCGGACTGTTGCTCGACGTGACGTGAATCGCAATGCGATGTGCGCGTTGGAACGTGATGGCGGTGTGAAACAAATCGATGGTGAGCTTCACGGGTTCGTCCGGGGTGATCAGCTCCACATCTTCCGCGCGCTGGCCGTTGCGAAAACGCACGCGAATGGGCGAGTCGAGCACCAATGCCTCGTAGCCGTTCGGATAGACGTCCACGAGCTTCACCATGAAGTCGGTATCGGGCCCATCGGTGGATGCCCAGAGTTCGAATTTCACCGGGCCTGCAATGGCGACCGGTTCGTGAAGCGGCGCGGTCTGGAAACGCAGATAGTCCTCGCGCTCGTCGATCGCGCGCTGATCCATCGGGCCGAGCGGTAAGGTCATGTTCGCACCGCCGACCGTGGGCACGGGATTCGACGGATCGAAGCGATAGCTCATGCTGCGTTTGCGTTTTCGCTCTGCTTCGGTCGCGAGCTCGAGGACCTCGACGTCGTCCTCGCCCTCGATGAGTCGAAGATAGTAAGGCACCTCGGTGTAGGGCGGCGGCCAATCCCGGAGTCGGTAGTAGCCGTTGATCAGGCTCACATGGCCGCGCAGTGCATGGCCCATCATGTAGAAGCGAACCGCGGGCTCCAGCATGATCCCGTTGTCGATGCCCTTCAGCCAGTGATCGAACCAGCGAAGCTCGTCTCGGAAGCTTCCGGCCAGGCCCCCGCTCTCCGGATATCTGAGCTCGCCCTCGAGATTGCCGTGGCCGAAGGCGCCCATCATGAGCTTCTGGTTGCCGCGCGCACCTTCGGCGCCCTGGTGCTGGAGGTACATGAAGTTGCGCACCGCGCCCACGGAGAAGATGTCGTACCAGCCGCCGACGTTGTAGATGGGGATGTGAACCTGATCGATGTAAGACCGAAAGTCGCTGCGCTTGTGGTCGTCGGACCAGAGCGCTCGGGCTCTGAGGGGGGCGAGCTCGACGGTGTCATTCTGCATCTTGTGCCAGCCCAACCCATCGGCTTGCCTGAAGACACCACCGGGATAGAAGAACTCATGAAACGTGCTCTGAGGCGCAATCACTACGAACGCGGCCGCGAGCGACGGGGGATTCGCAGAAGCGGCGAGATTGGCGATGATACCCATGGCCGATGCGCCGCTGATTCCAACCTTACCGTTGCTCCATGGCTGCTTCGACGCCCATTCCACGGTGTCATGACCGTCGAGCCGATCGTTCCCGAAGGGCCCATACACGCCTTCGGAATGCCCCCTGCCGCGCACGTCCTGAATCACGAACACGTAGCCGGCGTCGGTATATCGCCTCGCGCTCCCGGGGGTGAACATCCGATTGTCTTTGGTATACGGCGTGCGCGTGAGAATCACCGGCCACGGGCCGGCATCAGTGGGTCTGTAAACGTTGGCCGCAAGGCGCACCCCGTC
>JAPULC010000045.1 GCA_027295305.1 Gammaproteobacteria bacterium | reverse complement strand
TGCCTCGCCCCACACCACCTGCTGCTTGCCGATTCGCAGATAGCTCGCTCCAAAGGTGAGATCCGCAAACAGCTCGCGAAGCTCGGTATCGGTCTCGTCGCCCCAGAAAATGCGACTCGAGGGCTGACTGCGGTTGCGATTCGAGGACTCGCCAGGCTCGAGCCGATTGGCTACGTCGAGCCGCGTGCGCGTGATGGCGGTCACCGACACGTCGTCCGTGAAGCGCAGGTTGATCTCGGGCTCCAGCACCAGCTCGCCGAGCTGTGCGGCGCCATCGCGTTCCAGCGCGGCACGCGAAGTGATCATCAAGCTGCGCTCGAAGCGTTCGGAGGCCTCGACAAACGGCGTCAACAACATCAGCACCACCGACAGACCATTTGCCGGCAGCGTTTTCATCGTCCGCGCCGTAAGGTCGCCGTGGTGAAGAGGCGCTCGGGCACATCGCGCGTGTAATCGACATCGCTGAAGACGAAGACGGTGGCGTGGCCAGTCTTGTGATTGCGCGCCTCGATGCGATGCGCCGTCCAGATACCCTCCACTGGACGAATGTCCTTCGTCTCGACTGTCTTGAGGGCGTTGCCGTTCAAGTCCCAGAACTGCGCCAGGCGCGACATCCAGATTTCCGGGTCGATGCGCCACCGGACACGATCGTAGCCGAGTTCCCGCGCCACCTCGTCGTCGATGGGGGTGCCCTCGACCACGTAAGTCTGATGACCATCGACCTCCTCGGTACCAATGGTCTCGAAGCGATAGTCCTCCAACGCGACCTTGCTTTCCTTCTTGATGTCCTCGTAGGTGAAATCGGTGCCGAGGAAGTAATCACCGCGATCCGAAGCCGAGATGCGGCGAACCTTGCGAAGGGCCGGAAGATAGAGCCACTGATCGTCGTCGCGCTGCGCATCCGGATAGTCGTAGGTGAGAAACCCGGTGCCCTTCACGTTCGTGGGGGACGAATAGAACAGAACCGTGCGCTTCTCGCCACCGAAGTAGCGACGGTAGCCGTAGGTCTCTCGCACGCGGGTAACGCCATTGCGGTCGGTCATCTCCATCCTGAGCTTGCGCGTGACGTATTCGCCCTCGTCGCGGGCCACGACGTTCTGCATGATCTCGAGCCCGTCGGGGGGCGTATCGGCCCGCGCCTCGGGAATCGCTAACGCCGCGAGTAACCCCACCACCAATACGAGCGTCGAGGCTCCCGCCGCGCGGACGCGCTGCGACTCTCCTGGCTCGAATCCCAGGAATCGGGGCCGCAGGAGCTTCGCCAGTGCCGGGAGCACCGTCATGCTCGCAAGGAACGCCGAGGTGACGGCCACCGCCACGAGGGAGCCGAACTTCATGAGCGGGGGGACCTCGCTGGTCGTCAGCACCAGAAACCCCAGTGCCATGGCGACGAAGTTGAAAAGCAGCGCTCGTCCCGTGGTCGGAAAGAGCGGGGCAATGCGCTCATCGAAGCTGCCCGTACGATTCGTATTCAGCTCTCGCATACGATCGATGGTGTGAATGGCGAAGTCGATACCAAGGCCAATAGCAATGGCGGCAAACATCGACGTGCCCACGCCAAGCCAGATCCCGCCGAAGCCCATCACGGCATAGACGATCAGCACCGCCATCCCCACCGGAATGAGTGCGAACAGCCCTCCGACGAAGGATCGGAACACCACCGATGCCATGAGCCAGACGAGCACCAGCGAAATAGCAACGCTTCGGGCATGGCTGTCGCCGATGGTGTTGAGCCAATGGAAGTTGACATAGACGCGCCCGGAGAGATGGCCTTCCATACCTTCTCGATTGAACGTCTCGTTCACGTAGCGCTCGAGGTCACGCACCACTTCGCGGTTGTTGGTAAAAAGTGAGGTGTTGAGGTTGAACCGCACGTTCGCCATCCGAAAGTCATAGTCCGCCTTCTCTTCGAAATCGGTGGGATCGCCCGAGGTGGAATACAGCAACAAAAGCTGAGCAATCAGAAACTCGTCGTCCGGAATGGTGTAGTACGCGGGATCGTTCTCATTCACGGCGCGATGTATCTGCTTGATGTAATCGACCATGGAAGTCGAGCCCTGCACACCGACTAAGGTCTCGCCAAATCGCTGCAGCGATTCGATGGCGCGCAGTCGCTCGGGCTTGAAGAGGCCTTCGCGTGCGTCGGTCTCGACCACCACGTCGAGGTAGTAGGTGCCGTCGATGGCGGCATTCATCGCCTTGTCGGCGAGATAGATCGGCTCGTCGGTCTGGAAGTTCTCGATCTGCGCTTCTTCGACCACGACGCGCGCAGCGCCTGCGAGCCCGACGATCACGAGCACGCCGACAGTGAGCACTGGAATCCAAGGTGCGGCGAGCACGCCCCGCCCCAGTCGCTCGAGCAATTTTGTACGACGCGCATCGCGCTCTACGACCTTGAAGGCGGGAGAAGGACGCACTCGAAGCACGGTGACCACCGCAGGGAGAAAGAAGATCGAGTAGAGCCACGCCATAATCACGCCGATGGAAGCAAACAGTCCGAAGTACGCCATGGGCGGCATCGCGGCGCCGATCCAAAGGCCCATGAAGCCGGCCACCGTCGTCAGCGTGGTGAGCGTCACCGGGCGCCACATCTCGACCATGGAGCGCACGATCAGTGCACGCGAGGAAGCGTCCGGGTCCCGCGCCGCGTGCTCGTAGAAGGTGCTCAGGATGTGAATGGCATCGGCCACCGCAATGCCGATCAGAATCGCGGGCAAGCCGTTGGTGATCACGTAGAAAGGCGTCGCGCTCGCCGCCATCGTGCCAATGGCGCCTGCCACGGTTGCGATCACGATGAGATTCGGGAGCAGCGCACCCATCACCGTGCGAAACGCGATGATCAGTACGAGCATGATGACCACCGCGACGAGCGGATTCAGCCGACGGGCATCGCGATCGATGTAGGTGGCGAGATAACCGGATACAGCGCCCTCGCCCGCCACATGCACTTCGTGGCCTTCTGGAATCTCGACACCGGCCACCACGTCCAGGATGGCATCGTAGGTTGATTGCGCCATCTCGTTGTCGAGCATCTCGGCAACGATCACGGTGGCCGTGCCGTCACGTGCAACGAGGCTTCCCTGATAGAGCGGGAAGTCCTCCACGGCTTCACGGATCAGCGCCGGCGTTGGCGAGGAATCGCCACCCAGCCGATAGAAGTATTCCGCCTCAATGCCGTCGAAGGTGCCCACGATGTTCTTCTCCGTCGCGAGGCTCGTGACGCGTTCGGGATCGATATTGGGGAGCTTGGCAATCGTGTTAGTGAGCACTCGCACCAGCTCCAGGGACTGCGGCGTGTACACTCCGGGCGGCGCATCATGCACGACGGCCACCACGAACGGATCCTCGAGTCCGAAAATCTCCTTCACGCGGTCTCGATAGATCACCGCCGGATTGTCCTTGGAAATGAATGCATCCGGCGTGGTGTCCTTGGTGAGGCTCGGCACCCATATCGCAAGCTCGGCCACCAGCAGGACTCCGAGGGCGATCACCATCCACGCGTGATCGGTCACCCGCAAGAAGAACGACTCCGCGCGAGACCCCGCGCGCAAAGGGTCTGGGGTGAGGACGTGGGTCATCAGGCGTGCCATGTGGGCCTCCTTACTCATTGTATATACACGTTATATAACCAAGATCTACATGTATATACACGTTAATAACCAAAAAAATGCTCAGGGCGGACTGACCACGCCGCCAAGCTCCGCCAGCAGATCCCGCAGCTCGAGGAAGCGTTCGCTACCGAGCTTCCTGACGACATCGCCCTGCGCCCTTTTCCAATAGGGCAAGGCCTGCTCCAGGCGCTTCCTTCCTTCCGGTGTGACTTCCACCCGCCGGGACCGCTTGTAGCCTTCGGGCGAAACGCGGATGAGCCCTTCCTTCTCCATGAGCTTCAGGTTTCGCGAGAGCGTGGACCGCTCCAGCCCTAGAATGTCCGCGAGCTCGGTGATGGAGCGTGGGCCCATGCGCGTGGTTGCAGCCAGCAGACTGAACTGTGTGGATTTGAGCCCGGTGGGCGCGAGCACGCGATCGTATGCGCGGGTCACCACCCGCGCCGCCTGGCGCAGGTGCCGGTTCGCGCAGGTTCTCGCCACGATATCGAGCTCGAACTCTTCCATTTCAGGATCCATTCGTCGATGGCATCGTAGTGTATATGCACGTT
>JAPULC010000449.1 GCA_027295305.1 Gammaproteobacteria bacterium | reverse complement strand
TTGGGAGATGGCACGAGAATTCGCTCTTCACCGTCGAAGGGTGCCTCGCGCCCGCCGCTGAAGAAAAATGTTACGTGTGCGTATTTTTCCGTCTCTGCAACGCGCAGCTGACGGCGGCCGAGTCGCGCGAGATACTCTCCCAGCGTGTTTTGCGGCCAATCGGGTTCAAACGCGGTGCTCGCGGCGATGTCGGCGGCGTATTGGGTGAGCGTAACGAATTCGCTGAGCTTTGGGCGCGTGCGCGGTGTAAATGCGTCAAACGTCGGGTCTACGAACGCGCGCGTGAGCTGCCTTGCGCGATCTGCGCGGAAGTTCATGAAGATGACCACGTCGTCGTTGTCGATTCTGATGGGCAGGTCGTTGCCGCGATGCACTGCAGTGGGCTGCACGAACTCGTCGGATTCGTCGCGCTCGTAAGCTCGATGGAGGGCCTGTATCGCGGTCTCCGCGTGAAACGGCGCCTCCCCGCGCGTGAGGAGGTTGAACGCCTGCTCTGTGCGGTCCCAACGATTGTCGCGATCCATGGCGTAGTAGCGACCGACGATGGATGCGACATACCCGCACCCGAGCTCGTTCAATAACTCACCCATGCGCTCTATGGATTGTTGCGCGCTTCGTGGGGGCATGTCGCGGCCATCCAGAAACGCATGCACGTAGACTCGTGAACCGTGCTTGGCAGCGAGGCGCACCGCCGCATGGATGTGCGCTTCGGAGCTGTGCACCCCGCCGGGAGACAATAGGCCCATCAGATGGACGGGTCGTGCCCCTTTGACGGCGGTCTCGATGGCACGGTTCAGCGTCGGGTTTTTCTCGAACTCTCCCGATTCGATGGCTTGGTTGATGCGCGTGAAGTCCTGATGCACGACGCGACCGGCCCCGATGTTCATGTGGCCGACCTCGGAGTTACCCATCTGGCCCGAAGGCAAGCCCACGTCGATGCCGGAGCTGGAGATCAACGTGTGGGGGGCGTCGCGCCAGAGACGATCCCACACGGGTGTCCTCGCCGCCGCGATGGCATTGCCGTGGGATTGCTCGGTGTGGCCCCATCCGTCAAGGACGACGAGCACGGTGGTTCGCGGCAACGGTCGGATCTCCTGAGGGTCTACGGAAGCGCGCGCATTCTACCGCTATGGTCTGGGGGACAGAAGCGCTGCCGTTCCTGCAGTTTACGCAGCTGCCGTAAGCCCGGGCGCAGCCCGGGCGACTGCGACGGCGTGTATAATTGCCCGCTTCGCGGAGCACCAATCGGGATATGGGAAGACTGTTCGAATTCATTGGCAACCACATCATCCTGGCGAGCGCCTTCGTGGTTGTGCTCATGCTGGTCGTTCGTAACGAGGTGGCTCGTGGCGGAAAATCCGTGTCCCCGCAACAGCTCGTGCACATGTTGAATCGAGACAAAGCGGTGGTGCTCGATCTTCGCGAGCGAAAGGAATTCACGGAAGGTCACATCATCGATGCCATCAATATCCCCCAGGCGAGCCTCGACTCGAGGATCAACGAGCTGGAACCCTATCGTGAACGCCCGGTCATAGTTGCCTGCAAGATGGGTCAGCAGGCGGGTGCCGCGGGCAACATCCTGCGTAAGGCGGGATTCTCCAACGTCATGCGTCTGTCCGGGGGCATGACGGGGTGGCGCGGAGACAATCTGCCCGTGGTGAAGGGATGACTTCGAAGGTGGTGATGTACGGCACGCGGACTTGCGGGTACTGCATCAGTGCGCGTCGATTGCTCGATTCGAAGGGTGCGGCGTACGAGGACATTCGGGTGGACGAATATCCCGAGCGGCGACGCGAGATCAGCGACCTGGGGCTTCGCACGGTTCCGCAGATCTGGATCGGCGATGAGCACATAGGCGGTTTCGACGAGATGTGGGCGCTGGAGCGCGCGGGAGAGCTCGAGGCGCTGCTCGAGGGCGCAGCTTCGTGAGTGACGAGGGCAGCGCTGCCGCGCCTGGGAAGTTCACGGTGCGGAGGGTCTACCTCAAGGACTCATCGTTCGAGTCGCCTCGCTCCCCTTCGATCTTTGCCTCCGAGTGGAACCCGCGGGTGCACCTCGATCTCGACACCCGCGTCGAGCGGATGGAGCCGGAAATCTACGAGGTGGTCCTGAGGGTGACCGCTCGCGCGAGCACCCCGGAGGGAAAGACCGGATATGTGGTCGAGGTCCACCAGGCTGGTTTGTTCGAGGTCAAGGGCCTCGAGGGAGAGCCCCTCGAGCGTATGCTTCGCACCTTCTGTCCCGGCATCCTGTTCTCCTATGCCCGTGAGGCAGTGGACAACATGCTCGTGAAGGCCACCTTCCGTCCGCTGATGCTCGCCCCGATGAACTTCGAGGCGCTCTACGCCGAGGCCAGATCCAAGGCCACACGATCCGAGAACGAGAACGTCCGCCACTGAAAAATGGGGTCTGAAAAATGGGGTCAGACCCGGTCAGACCCCATTTTTCTACGCGGGGCCTGAGGCCAGCGTTCGACGCTCTCTCATATATAGGTACAGCGGTAGCGCGCAGGACAGCCCGATCAGCAAGTTGACGAGCACGTAGATCCATGGATGGGCGACATTCGAGCGACCCGCGTCATTCCACAGAAAGACCCAGAACACAGTCGACGAAATCACCAGATCCGTCGCGAAGCCGCCTGCGGCGCCATTGACGAACAGCGCCCCGACGAACGGTCCCAGGCCGACGCCGCTCTGAGCCATGAAATCCAGAAAGAAGATGTAGGGGGCGATCGCGCCTGCGATCGCGAGGACCAGGTAGAGAGCCGCCATGAATTGCCTCCTTCGCGGGTTTGGGTGCGATTGTGGAGTGGCGGGGATTGGATGCAATTACCTTTGACGTCATGGACCGGTGGTCAACCTGCTCCGGCAGATCGTCATCGTCCACCGTTGAAAGACTGCTGGCGCCAAGCCTCGAACACGGCTACGGCGACGGCGTTGGAAAGATTGAGGCTGCGACTTGCAGAGACCATGGGCATCCGCAGGACTCGTGACGGCTTCAGTGGTGAGAGCACGTCATCCGGCAGCCCCCGGGTCTCGGGTCCGAACAGCAGCAGATCGCCCTTCTCGAAGCGAGCCTTCGTGTAGAGGGTCCTTCCACGCGTGGAGAATGCGAACAGGCGTCCGCCGAGCTCACCGACACACGCATTCAGCGACGGATGCGTGCGCACATCGGCCCATTCGCGATAGTCGAGTCCCGCTCGACGCAGGCGGGCGTCATCGAGCTCGAACCCCAACGGCTCGATCAGATGCAGGTGCGCGCCGGTGTTCGCGCACAGGCGGATGACGTTGCCCGTGTTCGGCGGGATCTCGGGCTCATACAAGATGATGTGAAACAGTTCTCACTCTCCGGGTCCGTGGCGCCACGCGCCCTTTCTTACACCCAACGACTGATGGCCTGAGTTTGTGACCGGTTGGTCACGCTGCGTCAACCCAGTGTCACATTTTGTCCGTGCATGTCATCAGTAGAGGCCGCTTGGCCGCGCCAACTCAGGTCCCAGATCGGTTGAAAAGCCGCGCGATCGACCGTTCGTCGTTGGTTCTCGACCGCTCGTC
Organism: Gammaproteobacteria bacterium; assembly: GCA_027295305.1. GTDB lineage: Bacteria > Pseudomonadota > Gammaproteobacteria > Pseudomonadales > Azotimanducaceae > JAPULC01. The sequence continues at coordinate 455 of JAPULC010000449.1, read as the reverse complement.
GGGACCGATGGTCATTTCGTGCCAAGTCTCGTGTGTTGGCACGGGGCTTGTAAGCAATAGGTAAGTCGGAGGGAGACTCTCCGATTTGGGACTAGAAGTGCTCAGAACAGAGCGGAGAGAGGCAGATGAAAGCATTCACGATCAACCTAGTTAAAGTGGGACTCCTCGGAGCGTTCTGCTTCGTCGGGCTCGCGCAGGCAGCCACCGTTGACGGTACTGTCGGCGCCACCTCCACCGGCACGACCGACGTGTCGGTAACGATCCCCGATCGGGTACGGGTCAGCAGACTCGATGGGATTGCGCTCGGCACCTACGGGGGCTCTGGCGACATGTCCGGTGTCGACGACCTCTGCGTTTTTCGCAACGGCTCGGGCAGCTACAAGATTCAGCTCGACTCCGCCAACCCCGGCGGGGCGAACGAATTTCAGATGACGGACGGCACGGACTTCATCACC
>JAPULC010000448.1 GCA_027295305.1 Gammaproteobacteria bacterium | reverse complement strand
GTCTGCGGCGTGATAGGTGAACACCAGTGACAGCTTCACCTCCGTGGTGCGGTTCATTCCCGCGGCGTGAAAGAGCCCGCTGTGGAAGAACAGCACGTCTCCCGCATCCAGCTCGACGCTACGCGCGGTAGCGATCATCTGTTGATTCTCGGCGAGGTCCGGCCGCAGAAAGAGCTCGGCATCCAGTCGGCCACGGTCGAGCTCGATGAGGTGACTTCCTGGAATCAGGCTCAAGCTACCGCTCTCCTCGCGCTCGCGGCCAAGGGCGAGCCATACGTTCACGAGATCCGGACGATCGAAGGACCAGTAACGGATGTCCTGATGCCAGTGCGTCGCACTGCTGAAGCCGGAGAATTTCGTCATGATGCAGTTGTGATGGCTCTGCGAGAGCATCGGGTGATCCGTAGCGAGAAGTTGCCTGAGCCGCGCACTCACCTCGCGGCCCCTCGCCCACTCACGAAACAGCACGTCACGCCCGTACGCATGTAGAAGTCGCCGCGGCGTATTGCCCCCCGGGGCGGTGCGACTGGCAGGAGCACCCGGATAACGAACGTCCGTCTCGTACTCCACGGGACTGATGAGTGGAGACAACGCGTCGTGCACGATCTCGCGCATCTGTTCACACGTCTCCGTGCCGAGCATCGAGCGCACCACCACGTAACCATCTCGTTGGAAGCTTTTGTGGTCGAGTTCCGACAACGCGATGTCAATGCTGTCTGGCGTCATGTCGTTGCTGCTCTGTATCACCGGGAATTATAACGGGCTGGGCAGCTGGCCCAGGGTGGCGTGCCTCACACTATCGCTGGAACAGCGCGAACGATGCGCCCCCCGGATCTGTGACCGAATGCGCCTGCCAGCACGAAGACCTGCCGAAGTCGTTTGACGCTCATCAGTGCTAACTCAGCCTCTTGTCAGGAGAACGCATCGGGACCGCTCATGTTAGTCGAATCAGTTCCACTACGTGATTCGAAACGTCTTGTCTGGATGACTGTATTTATATACAGTCATCTGCCCGCACCGGCCAGACGCAAACGGATGATCCGCATCAGCACCAATCTGCACGAGATCGAAATCGTCGAGGCGGTCAATGCCCTTGGCCGCGGCAAAGTCAAAGACCTCATCTGGCTGCTCGCGAAGTACACCAACGACGAGCAGTTCCTGGACGAGTGCGCCGAGATGTTTCGCCAGGAAGTGTCGAGAAATGCTCAGCTGAAAAAGCGCAGCACCTAGCTAGTTCCTGTCCCGAAGGGACAAGAACTAGCGTCCGGGACAAGGATGTCGCGCCAGCCTTTCGGCTGGCGTAAGCAGGACCGCTTTTTGCGGAGCCTCTTACGGAAGAGCGCGCAGCAAAAAGCAAGGGCCTGGGAGCGTGGTGGGAGACCACCAAGATGAAGGCGAATTTATTTCGCCGCAGCGTCAACAGAAACTCGCCAGGACGGCGAGTTTCAGGACAGGAGCTAGCTAGGAAAACACACGGCTCGCCCAGATGGTGAGCCCTTCGGTGATGCTGCCGAAGTGATCGCTGTCGACGTAGTCGGCATCCGGGAAACGCCGGTCGAGGAAAGTACGCACGACGGGGGACTTCGCCATGCCGCCGGTGAGATAGACGAGATCCGGCGCCGTGTTTCCCTGTGCCAGCACCTCAGCCACGACGCCGTGCAGATGATCGAGTAGCCGTTCCACCGCAATTTCGTAATCCGCTTCGCGCAAGTGCGCTTCGAGACCCTCATCCACGTAGCCGAGATCCACGCACACCTCAGAGCGCTCCGACAGTGCAATCTTCGCGAGCTCGGCGCTGCGCGCGAGGCGATAGGTGAGGCGATTCTGCCGGAGCTTAGCCAGGCGCGCGATCTTCGCCGGCGCGGCCCCATCGCGGATATAGTCCTTCAACCGCCGTGCGAACAGCGGCGCGTAGAAGCGCTGTTGTGCATTGACGTCGTTGATCGAAACCGCATCGACAAAGACATGATTCGGCAGCGGCAGGCCGCTCCTGAGATGCGTTCCTAGCCCGAAATAAGGCATGAACGCCCGAAGCGCAAGCAGCTGGTCGTAGTCGTTGCCGCCCATTCGCTCGCCGGCGTGGCCAATGACGTCTTCCGTGCGATTCTTCTTTTCCCGATAGCTCGGTCCCACTTTCACGAACGAGCAATCCGTGGTGCCACCACCAATGTCCACCACCAGTATCGTTTTGTCGATGTCGAGTCGCGCCTCGAACTCCAGCGCTGCCGCCAGCGGCTCGTACTGAAAGCGCACCTCCTCGAAGCCCGCTTCGCGCGCCGCCTGAGCCAACATCGACATGGCCTGCTGATTGGACTCCACGCTATCCATTCCCTGGAAATTGATGGGCCGCCCGATCACCACTTCGGAGAGCTCCTCTTGCGCGTGCTGCTGCGCACCCAGACGTACATTGGCGATCATCGCGGCGACGATGCGAATGAACCGCTCCTGCACCTCGAAGGGCAGGCCGCCCGCCCCGAGAAAGCTCTTGGGGCTCTTGATGAAAAAACCCGCCGTCGGATCCTGCAGATGCTCCTGCACCGCACGCTCTCCAAAACGCAGATCAGCAAAGCTCGACGCCGTGAGATCGAGCTTCAACCCATCCGCGTCTTCCTCGGTTTCGATATCGAAATTACGCCGGGGCGCGTAGAGCGTCGATGGAATGAAGGGGGTATCGCCTTCGAGGGGAACGAGACGCACCTTTCCATCCAGCATCAGCCCGATGGAACAGTTGGATGTCCCATAGTCGAGACCACAATACATGGAATGAAGATTAGTTGAGTCGGGGGCGCGCGATTCTACTAAAAGGAGCGTCGGTTGCAAGCACCGCCCAGACTAGCGGCGCCGGCAACCGACCGAAGGTCGTGTTTCGGATTCGTAGTCAGGCAGCCAGCGCCGCAAATCCTTCCGCGCGACGTTGCACGTCGTCCATGGTTCGCCCGCCAAGGGGAAGGATCGCCTGCTCGACCCCCAGCTCCGCGAGCTCGGCCAGCGCGTCCGGATTAGCGGCCCGGCGCGGGACTCCGACGAAGATTGAAACGTCGCTGCGCGCGCGCCCGGCTCGCGCAAGCTTGTCATCCAACTTTCGCAGGAGTGGCGCCGTTTCTTCCGGGCCGATGTTGTAGCCGTACCAGCCCTGGCCGAGCTCGGCCACGCGCGTAAGGGCCGCATCGCTCTCGCCGCCGAAGAAAATGGGTGGATGCGGCTGCTGCACGGGCTTTGGATGTTGCAGACACGCTTCGAACTGCACGAACTCGCCGTGGTGAGTGGCCTCGCTCTGTGTCCAAAGCGCCTTCATCGCCTCGATGTAATCGGCGGTGCGAGCGCCCCTGCGCTCCCATGGCACTCCAAGGGAGGCAAACTCCTCCTTCAGCCAGCCGACCCCGACGCCGAAGTCGAAGCGTCCCGCCGACAGAAAGTCCACGTCGGCCACCTGACGCGCCGTATAGATGGGATTGCGCTGCGGAACGAGACAAATTCCGGTGCCGAGACGAATGCGCCGGGTGTGCCCGGCAATGAATGCAAGCGCCGAGAACGGATCGATCAATCCGTCGGGGTTGCCGGGGATGCGCCCGTCCTCGGAGTACGGGTAACGCGACTCGTGACGTTCGAAAAACACCACGTGCTCGGGCACCCAAAGGGAGTGAAGGCCGGCGTCCTCCACGATCTTCGCGGTTCGCACCATCGTCTCGGGCGTGCTGTATTTGTTGAAGGCCGTTGCCACTCCTATCTTCATCGTCGCCCCTCTCCTTTGATTGGCAGACAGATTCTGTTCCCGGTCAACGAGCTAGATGTTCTTATCCGGAAATTGCCGTCCCTGGCAATTTCCTCTTACGCTTCCGCAAACGCGGTTTGCGGAAGCTCCCATTTTCCTTGCTTTTCCTCCAGCTGAGCTTCCGGAAAACCGGAAAATGCCGGGGCATCCATGCCCCGGAGCTAGTTTCCTCACGGAAACTAACTCCGGGCTCGGAAACGTTATCAAATGGGCCGGTCTAACAACACCTGATTGCTTGCCCGTCTTGCACTCGGACGCTGGGCTTAGAAGAGCTTCAACTGATCGCCTTGTCGCAGAGGGACCTCGAAGCGAGTGGTATCCAGGGGCGCTATGTCGCCATCGAGGTCGAGTTTTCGCGCCGCGAGCTTGAAGCGCTTTGCAATCGTGGACGCGAAGATGCCGGTACCTCGCATGCGCTCGCCCCAAGTCGAATCGTAGTCCTTGCCGCCACGGCTCTGTTGCACCAGGCTCATCACGTGTTGCGCGCGCAGTGGATAGTGCGCCTCGAGCCATTCGCGAAAGAGGTCTGCGACCTCGAACGGCAGCCGCAACAATATGTATCTCGCCATCATCGCCCCGGCCGACTTGCAGGCCTCGAGTATGCGTTCGATCTCGCTGTCGTTGATCGACGGAATCACTGGGGCCACCAATACCCCCACGGGAACGCCCGCCGCACGCAGCTTCTCGACGAGGGCGAGCCTGCTCGCGGGGGAAGCGGTGCGCGGCTCGAGGATGCGCTTGAGCGCGTTGTCGAGTGTGGTGACGGACACCATCACCGTCGCGAGATTGTCCTTTGCGAGCTCGGTCAGCAAATCCAGGTCCCGCGCCAACCCGGCACCCTTCGTCGTGATGGTGACGGGGTGCTTGAAACGCAGGAGCGTCTCGAGAATCGTTCGAGTCACCAGGAGTTGCTGCTCGGCGGGCTGATAGGGATCGGTGTTCGTGCCCATGGCAATCGGTGCGCACTGATAGCCCGGTTGGCGAAGCTCTTCCTCGAGCAGACTGGCAGCGTGGGGCTTGTAGAAGATGCGCGTTTCGAAATCGATTCCCGGTGACAAATCGAGATAGGCGTGGGTGGGCCTCGCGTAGCAATAGACGCAGCCATGCTCGCATCCCTTGTAGGGATTGATGGATCTGTCGAAGGGCACGTCGGGGGACGTATTGCGCGCGATGATCGTCCTGGCGCTGTCCACCAGCAGCTCGGTGGGAATCCTGCGCGCCTGCGGCTCCTGCTCCCAACCGTCGTCGACACGCTCGGTGAGCCAGGTGGCGAATCTTCCCTCCGGGTTCGATATGGCGCCTCGCCCCTTGCGCGGCGTCTGTTCGATGGTTTTTCTCGTCGAGCTCACCGGATCACTCGGTGCCGGGCAGGGCGAAACAAACTAGCATGTACGTATATACAGTACAAGCAGCCGGTGCGGCTAAGCCATGGCGATGGGTCGGGGGGAGTCGCTCGCCATGCTCATCATCTCCTGAATGAGCTGCCCCTCGAGGTCCCGTCGAAGGCTCGCGCCCTGTGGCTTGTCGTAGAGATTGTCGAGCTCCAGCGGATCGGCAGAGTGGTCGAAGAGCTCGCCATAGGGGGAATTGCGGTAGACAGTCAGCCGAGCGCTCTCGGTGACCAGCGTGCGCATGCGCAAGGGGCAGCCCGCATCCATATAGTCCCAGGGACCATCTTCCTCCACGAGCAGGCGCGTGCGCAGGCGCATGCTTGGATCATCCAGCAATGGCACGAGACTTCTGCCCTGCATGCCGAAGTATGCGGGCAGCGACGCAAGCTCGAGGATGGTCGGGGCGATATCGAGAGAGCTCACCAGCGAATCCGAGCGTCCAGGGCGTTTGCCCGGTACCTTGATCACCAGAGGCACCTCGAGGCAACCCATGTAATGCATGGCGTGCTTCAGCATGATGCCGTGATCGCCCCCCATGTCGCCGTGATCGCTCGTGAAGACGACGATGGTGTCCTCACTCAAGTTCAGCTCGTCGAGGCGGGCGAGAATGCGACCGATGTTCTCGTCCACCAGGGTGATCTTTCCGTATTCCGCGACGCACGCGTGACGGTACTGATCCTCCGTCACGGCAATTCCATCCACCCCTCGCCAGAGATGATTGCCCCGGTACTGAAACATCTTCTTGTAGTGCGGCACCGAGTCCATGTGGTCGTCGTGAAAGCTTCCGGGGAGCGGGATCTCCCCCAGATCATAGATCTCCCAATACTCCGCCGGCGGGGAAAAGGGATGGTGGGGGTCGGGCCAGGAGCAGAGCAGAAAAAACGGCCGTTCGTCCTTCGCTGCCGCATCCAACTGCTCCAGCGTCCGCAGGGTGATGTAGGTGGTTGGGTAGAGCGCGAGGGGCAGCCCCGTCTGATAGACCTGATGCCAGCCCGGATATGTCTTCGGCGCATTGCCAAGCCCTTGCAGCCGCGTCGGATCGACCCCTTGCTCGAGCAGCCACTGGTAGTAGTGCCCGCCCGCGAGATCCCCGTGAGACACGGTGAAATCCACGTGCTCGAAGCCGTAGAAGTCCTCAGGAAGCTCGACCGGCTCGCGCGTGAGGTATCTATCGAATCGCTCGTAGATGTCCCATGTCGCAGCGGGGGTCCCAATGCGGGCTTCATCGTCCAGGGAGAAATCAACCAGCGTTCGAATGCGCTCGGGGCCGACGCCCATGTTCTGAAGATGCGACTTGCCCACGTGGGACGTGCGATAGCCGTGGGCTCGCAGCACCCGCGCGAACGTGTTGGCCTGCCAGTCCAGCGGAATGCCGTTGTGGCGCGTTCCGTGAACCGAAGGCATGCATCCGGTCATGATGGTCGAGCGGTTGGGCATGCAGATGGGATTTGCCACCGTGGCCCGCTCGAACACCGTGCTCTCGCCAGCGAGCCGATCCAGATGGGGGGTGCGAATCACCGGATTGCCACCGAAGCCGACGCGATCCGCCCGATGCTGATCGGTCATCAGGAACAGAAAGTTAGGTCGGCCAGGCACAGGGTCAGTTCTCTATTCAGGAAAACGTTCGCGCAGATCCCGCTCATCCGCCAGGATCTCATCGAGCTGCGCCTGCAGGCGCTCGCCAGAGTCCGCGTGAGTGATGATGTAGAAACGATTGCTACGGATCGAGTCGAGCACCATCTCCGCCACCCGTTCGGGCTTCATGCCCTCGTCGAGCACGTGCCCGAGTCGCTCCATGGTCTCGGGATCGATGCCAGCGGCGCGCTCATCTTCCGAACGATCCGTCCGCGCTTCCGCCAGAGAACGGGTATTGGCCACGAGTCCAGTTGCCACGAGGCCCGGGCATAGCACCGAGACGCCCAGGTTCGTCCCTGCCAGCTCGGCTCGAAGGCTGCGGCTGATGGCCACCACCGCATGCTTCGATGCGCCATAGGCACCTCCACCCGCACCAATGTTGAGTCCCGCGATGGAAGCGGTATTGACGATGTGGCCCGGCTCGCCGCCTTCGAGCATGCGCTCGAGAAACCCACGCAGACCGTGGACCACGCCCTTGACGTTCACATCCAGCACCCAGTCCCATGCATCCAGCCCCAGGTCCTTGATGGGGGTGCCGAGAGAGCTCACCACGCCGGCGTTGTTGCAAAGCACGTTGCAGCGTTCGAAGCGCTCATACGTAGCATCTGCCATGGCCTGCACCGCCTCTGCGTCGCTGACGTCGGTCAACGTCGTGAGCACCTCGACGCCGAATTGCTGGGCTTCGGCCTCGACCCTCTCGAGTCTCTGCCGGTCAATGTCCGCAAGCACCAGATGGGCGCCCTGGGCGGCAAACGCAAGGCTCATCGCGCGGCCCATGCCGTCCCCTGCGCCCGTCACGACTGCCACCGAATCCTTCAAGTTCTCCATCGCCACCGACCCTTCCGAAATAGAGCCAGCGCGTATGTTAAGTTATTTGCGAAACACTGAAGGGGACGGAGGAAATCCATGAAGGTAGGCACGGGTGTCGACGGCTGGCCGGGTGGCGCGCCGGAAGCGGCCAAACGCGCAGAAGCAGCGGGCTACGACTACGTGGGCTGCGGCGAGCTATCCCACGATTCGATGTTGACCATGGCCCTTGCGGGCTCGGTCACCGAGAAGATCGAACTACAGACGTCGGTGACCATCGCTTTCCCGAGAAGCCCCATGGTGCTCGCCATGGAGGCGTGGGACATACAGGAACTCTCGAAGGGGCGATTCACGTTGGGTCTGGGCAGTCAGGTCAAGGGCCACAACGAACGGCGCTTCGGCGGCACATGGTCTCCCCCGGCGCCACGGATGAAGGAATTCATCCAGATGATGCGCGCCGTCTGGGCGAGCTGGCAGGACGGCGAGAAACCCGAGTTCCTCGGCAAGCATTACACCTACACGCTCATGACACCCTTCTTCAATCCGGGGCCCCTCGATTATCCGAAGCCGAAGGTGGCGCTCGCCGTCGTGGGCGAGGGCATGGCGCGGGTGGCCGGCGAGGTGGCGGACGTGGTGTTGCCCCACGGCGGCATCATGTCCGACAAATACATGCGCGAGGTGTTGTTGCCAAACGTGAAGATCGGCCTCGAGCGCTCAGGGCGCACCTGGAGCGACATCGAGATCGCCGCGAGCGGCTACACCGTCTACGGCGAGAACGACGAGGAGATCGAGCAGGGCCTCGAGCGCATGAAGCAGCCGTTGTCCTTCTATGGCTCGACGCGCACCTACCATCACGTGCTGCGGCTGCACGGGCTCGAGGAGCTGGGACAGAAGCTCCACGCGCTGTCGTTGCAGGGCAAATGGCAGGAAATGCGCGAAGTCATTACCACCGACGATCTGCGCAAGCTCGCCCAGACGACGACCTACGATAAGCTGCCGGAGTTCATCACCGAGCACCGCGAATATGCCGCGTTGATGGGATTCCCGCTGCCGATGGGTACGCCGGAGGAGCAGGAGCGGGCGAAGCCCCTCATGGCGACCCTGCAGAAGCTCGAGACCGCTGGCGCACCGCGAGATGAGGTCTGACCAGACCTCATCATCGTGCCAGGCACCATTTGGTCGTTAGTCGTGCGAGGCACGGTGGCCTGGCACGACATATTCAGCCGATCTCCAAGGCGCCCTCGGCCTCGAGCCGCCCGATCTCGTGGTCGTCGACACCCACTGAGCTCAGCACCTCGCGGGTTTGCGCGCCTAGAACCTGCGGCGCCCCGGACGGCGTGGTGGGCAAGCCGTCCACCTGGAAGCCCGCACCCATGAATCGCAGATCGCGCTCGACTCCCGGGACATTCCTCTGGGTGGAAATCGCTCTACGATGTTCGAGCTGCTCGCTCTGCACGATCTCAGGCATTTCCTGAACGCGACCCGCCGGAACGCCGCCGGCACAAAGGAGCTCTTCCCACTCCTTCGCGGGGCGTGTCTTGTAGATATCGCTGAACTTGGCGCGTAGCTCCTCCCAGTTCGCCGCCGCATCCTCGGGCGCGTGGTAACGGGGGTCAGTGAAGATGTCCTCGCGGTCAATGGCGCGGCAAGCCAGCTCGAATAGCTTGTGATTGTTCGCGTTCACGAGCAGAAGCCCACCGTCGGCGCATTCGAACGTGCCCGTCGGACCGATGCGTGCCAGCGGATTCGGACCCACCCGCTGCGGCTGGCGGCCGGTGACGAGGTGGTTGTAGTAAGTCTGTCCCTGGATCGCCATGCAGGCCTCGAGCATCGAGACGTCGAGCAAGGCGCCCTGCCCCGTGGCGCGTGCGCGAAACAGCCCCGCGAGCATCGCCTGGGCTGCGACGAAGGCCGACGCGGAATCCGCAGCCGAGTAGCCAATGCGACAAGGCGGGCCTTCCGTGGGGCCGGTGATCGCCATCATCCCCGAAACCCCCTGAACGAGATGGTCCATCGCCGCTCGATCCGCGTACGGCCCCGTCTGTCCATAACCGGAGATGGCGCAATAGACGAGCTTCGGATTGTGTGCCTTCAGGTGTGCGTATCCGATACCGAGCTTCTCGGGCGTCCCCGGGCGCATGTTGTGCACCGCGGCGTCCACCGTCGGGGCGATCTTCTCCTGGACGATTCTCTGAATGTCGGGGTGTTTGAGATCGAGCGCCACGGACTTCTTGCCGGCATTCTGGCCCACGAAGAGCGCACCCATCTTGCGCGCGTTCATGTCGGGATCGCCCCCCATGCTGCGAAACATCTCACCGCTCCCGGGCGGCTCGATCTTGATCACCTCGGCCCCCATGAGAGCAAGCTGATAGGTGCACAGCGGGCCTGCATGCACGTGGGTGAAGTCGAGGATTCTCACGCCCTCGAGGAGATCGATCATGGCTCGGGCCTCCCACACTGGTTCGCAACGATGGTATGGCGATCGCCCGAGCATGCAAACACCGGATCAGTCGAAGAGCGCGGCGAGCCCCGGTCGAAGCCGTGGATTGTCGAGAAGATCTGTGTTGTCGCTGAACAGATCGATACTCCCGATACGACGTGCGTGGAGCTTTTTCACCGACGGATCGACGATGCGTTCCAAGATCGCCTCGGTGAAGCGATCTCCGTGGATCACGTTGAAGGGTCTGTGATGAAAACGCGTGGGATCCTCGGATAAGGCCGCGGTAATCCCGAGGGCATTGTGCATCTCCGCGAGGACGCGATATCCCTTGCAGAGCGCTTTTTCTCTTCCGCCCCACGAGCGGGCACGAAGCGCCTCCTCGAGCGGGACCTGCAAGGCCTTCGCCGATGTAAGCGAACGAAACGCAGTGCCGAACCACTTCGGATAAGGGGCGTATCGCTTCTCCATCAGAAACGCGAGCCTCATGATGTCACGCACCAGGCGCGAGCCGATGAGCGCCGAGCCAATTTCATCCCCTGTGAGGCCAGCTCGTCCCATGAGATGCTCTTCCTGAGCGATGCGACGCCAGCCGCAAGCCAGGAGATAGAGCCACACATCGTGTGGATACCAGGACAGGCGCGTACGCATCACGTCCAGACCGAGATCGTCGTGAAAGACGGCACCCGCGGTCACTGCGCGCAGCTTGTGTTGAGGCAGGCTCAGCCAATCGGCCGTGTCGAGCTCAGCCTCGGGGTCGATGGCGAGATAACGCGTGAAGAACCCCGCTATCGAATAGGCTTCGACGCGATGATTGATCGGGCCATGCTCGCTGTGTTGCATTTGCTGCGTGCCGTTATCTAACGGATCCGGTGGGGTGAAGTTCGTCGAGTATCCGCGATGACTTCGGGGCAGCTGCTCGGCAAGCCTCGAACTCAAGTCCGGCCATTTGGAATCCAGTTCCACGGGTTCGAGAAACAGCATCACCCGTGGTCCCCAATGATGATCGCGCGACATCTCGTCATCGAGTCCCAAAACCTCGGAGCCCGAACCAATCAGCGCCGCGGAGTGCCTCACCCCGGGACCGAGGATGGGCCGCACAGCGTCTCGATAAAACGAAGCGGCCAGCTCCAGGCCTGGAACGAAAGGCAGCTCATTCATCGTGTCGCCTCGTAGATGCTCAAGCGAATTGAGACCGTCAGTGCAAGCTCGCGCGTGCCTTCGACTCTGGCCTTGGCGCTCTCGCTCGCGCGATAAAAGTGGGGTGTCATTGCAAGCAGATCCCATACGTGCTCGCCTTGCACCGTCGTTTCATAGCGCAGCGCGTCGCGATCGATCAACGTAAACCCGCGCTTCGCTTCGATGCCGGACTGCTTCGTTGCGACGTCGTCGTAGATCAGGGATCTGAGCTCGACGAGATGATCCGATGCCGACTCGACGAGAAGCAGCCAGCCACCCAGCGCGAGGACACGGCGAAAGCAATCGAGATGTGGAAAACCGAACACGCAGGTGATGAGATCCACCGAGTCATCGGCAATCGGAAGTTCCCTATTACTGGCGACGATCCAATCCACGTTACTGCTACGACGGGCTGCGAGATCGATAGCCCACTTGGAGATGTCCGAACCCACAGCGTCCACTTCGGTCCCGCCACCGAGCCCGGAGAGCCAACGTGTGGTGAGATGACCCTCGCCACAACCCGCATCCAACAACGAGATGGGGTGGTTGCGCCTGGTTTGCTCGAGGAGGCCGCGCGATTTCATAACCAAAAGATCGCTCAGCCGATCGAAGTATCCCCCACTCAGAAATCGCGAGCGGTGCTGCAGGGCCGCGCGGGTATCCCCGGGGGAACGTGAACGGGTGAGATGGGCGGGCAGAAGATTGACATAGCCGCGCCGGCTCACGTCGAAGGTATGCCCATTTGCACACACGGCTCGCGCGGTGTCGCGTCTGAGGGATGAACCACAGTGCGGGCAGACGAGATTCCGAGCGTAGCGACGACTACTCATCGCGAGCGCGACCTCTCCTTACTTACGATCTTCCTGAGCACCACAGATGCAGGCTGTCGAAGGTCCAGACCCTTGCGGGCGAGCGCGCCGCGCCGGGCGGCGTCCACCGACCCAACGCTCAATTGTGAGGATTGTCTGGCGGATCAATGTTTCCCGCCGTGTTCTCGTCCGACGCAATGACGTTGACGACGACAATCCCCGTTTTTTGCTCTGTCTCTACATAGCTATAAGCATCGGCGACTGCATCAAGGGGATACTTTCGATCGATGACCGCACGAATTTCACCCGCCTCCATGCGTAGCTTCAAGAAGTCGATCAAGGCCTTGGCGCTCCCGGGGAGAGGAAAGACTACCCGGTTGCGTCCTGTGACACGCGACCAGATAGCGAGGAAGGCGTTTTGGCCCCAGGGGCCGAGATCCGTCGCCGCAAAGGTCCCGCTAGAGCTCAGCAATCTCCGACAACGAAAAAACGTCGTCTTTCCCACCGCGTCCAACACGCAATCGAAGGTTTCGTCAATTTGTGTGAAATCCTCGGCGGTGTAGTCGATTGCACGGTGTGCGCCGAGGGATTTGACGAGATCGAGATGCCGCGTCTGGACCACCGCCGTCACCTCGGCACCGTAGAATTTCGCGAGCTGGACCGCCGCCGTGCCGATTGCACCCGACGCGCCATAAATCAGAATTTTCTGATTGGGCGCAAGGTTCAACTTTCGTAGACAGCTGTTTGCATACCACGCGCCCTCGCAGATGACGGCTTCGTCAAAGCGTGTGTCTCCCGGCATGGTTGCGATTGGCCCATTTTCGGACATGCAGAGATATTCCGCATGGGCACCGTAGGTAGGCGACATGCCGAAAACGCAATCGCCTGGCTTAAATAACGTAACCCCCGGGGCAACCACTTCGACCTTTCCGGCGAAGTCCATGCCGAGAATCGTGCGCTTGGGACGCAGAAGCCCCGCGAATAAGCGGATGAAAAAAGGTTCGGGCCGGAGCATGCCGAAATCGGTCCGCCCGACTGTAGTTGAATAGACCCTGATCAACACCTCACCGGCGTTGGGTTCCGGCTTCGGCACGTCCCGAATCTGCAACACATCTGGAGACCCGTAGCGCGTGTTCACTGCCGCTTTCAAGAATCGAAGCCTCCTGCACGGCCAAACAGAAATTCGAGGCTAACAGCTTCGCTAGTTTCCGTCCGGAAACTAGCTCCATGGACGACCCGGCATTGGGACCTAGGCAGCGCTACCGATTCAGAGGAGTAAGACAGGATCGGAGGGAGGGCATCGCAACCCGTGATTTCGTTGGTAGCTAGGGGGGGACTTGAACCCCCGACCCCAGGATTATGAATCCTGTGCTCTAAACCAGCTGAGCTACCTAGCCATTTCGGGCGGGGGATGTTGGCCACCGCGCCCCGCATTGTCAAGGTAGGGGGTCGGCGCACCAATGCAAGGGGCTACACGGTCCGGCTCAGACGTTGAACCTGAAATAGATCACGTCGCCGTCGCGCACCTCGTATTCCTTGCCCTCGAGGCGCCAGTTTCCCGCGTCCTTCGCACCCTGCTCGCCACCCGAATCTACGTAGTCGTCGTAGGCAATCACCTCGGCACGGATGAAGCCCTTCTGAAAGTCGGTGTGAATGGCGCCGGCGGCGTCGTAGGCGGTCGCACCGACGGGTATGGTCCAGGCATGCGCTTCCTTGGGACCCGCAGTGAAAAACGTATGCAGTCCGAGTAATCGGTAGCCGGCACGAATCACGCGATCCAGGCCCGCCTCCTCCATGCCGAGATCCGCAAGAAACTCGTCGCGCTCTTCCACTTCCAACTCGACGATCTCGGCTTCGATCTTCGCGCAGATGACGACGACCTCGGCATCCTCGTTCTGCGCAAGATCGACCACCGCATCGAGAAACGCATTACCTTCGAACCCGTCTTCGTCGACGTTGGCAATGTACATCACGGGTTTGGCGGTGAGCAGTTGATAGCGCGCGAGGAGTTCCTGCTCCGCACTGGTGAGTCCAAGGTCCCGAATGGCGCCGCCCCTTTCGAGCTGAGCCCGAGCCTTCTCGAGCGCAACGAGCTGTGATCGTGCGTCCTTGTCTCCGGCTCCCGCCATGCGGCCGACCTTGACGATGACTCGCTCCACCGACTCGAGATCAGCGAGTGCAAGCTCCATGTTGATGATCTCGATGTCGTCCACCGGCCGCACCTTGCCGGCGACGTGCACGACGTTCGGATCCTCGAAGCAACGCACCACATGAGCAATCGCATCGGTTTCCCGGATGTGAGCGAGGAACTGATTGCCCAGACCCTCTCCCTTGGAAGCGCCAGCGACGAGTCCCGCAACGTCCACGAACTCCATGGCCGTGGGCATCACCCGATCGGGTTTTGCAATGGCCGCAATTCGATCCAACCGCGGATCCGGCACCGGCACCACGCCGGTATTCGGCTCGATGGTGCAGAACGGAAAGTTCGCCGCATCGATTCCGGCTTTCGTCAGCGCGTTGAACAAGGTGGACTTGCCGACGTTCGGCAGACCGACGATTGCACAATTGAATCCCACCTCAGGACTTCTCTTCCACGTCCGCGTCGCCTGCGGGCGCATGCAGCCGATTCATCGCCTTCTGCCAGTCGCCGTTCACCACGTCCGGCAGCACCGCGATCGCATCATGCAGGCTGTCCTCGATCACTGAGCGTTCACTCGCCGGTGGCCGTTGACTGGTCAGAAAGGCCGTCACGCGAGCGGCCTCCCCCGGATGACCTACGCCGACGCGCAGCCGCCAGAAATTCCGGAAGCCGGAGAGCTTTTCGATGACGTCTTTCACACCATTGTGTCCATTGTCGCCGCCTCCCTCCTTCAACCGGGCCACGCCCGGCGGGAAGGCCATCTCGTCATACACGAGCAAGAGCTCGACGGGCTCGATCTTGAAATAACGCAGCACGGCTCCGACGGCGTCGCCACTGAGGTTCACGTACGTGTCGGGGATGAGCAGACGGACCTGCGGTTCATCGCCAATGCTCGCGACCCCGAGCTCACCCTTGAATCGCGCCTCAGGCTTTAGCGCTGCACCGAATCTCTCGGCGGCGAGGCGCACGAACACCGCGCCCACGTTGTGGCGCGTCTGTTCGTACTTGGCACCGGGATTGCCGAGGCCTGCGATCAGGCGCACGCCTGTCATGCGTTCAAGCGGCCTATCGCTCGGATTCTTCGTCGCCCGCCGCGGAGTCCTGCTGCTCGTCGCCTTCTTCCTCGCCCTCGGCGCCTTCCTCCAGCGCACCTTCTTCGAGCTCGGCCGCTTCCTCTTCCTCGAGCCCGCCGCGGGGCAGCTGCACGCTCGCCACGGGAACATTGCGGTCATCGCCATACATCAGCGCGACCACCTTGACGCCCTCGGGCAAGGGAAGATCGGTGAGATAGACCGACTGCCCGACCTCGAGCTCCGCCATGTCCACCTCGATGAACTCAGGTAGATCCCCGGGGAGACATGAGATTTCCACCTCGATCAGGCTGTGCGAAATCAGCCCGTCGCTCATCGTGACGCCGACACACTGGTCTTCGTTCACGAAGTGAATCGGCACGTGTAGCTGAATTTCCCGATCAGCCCGGATGCGCAGGAAGTCGAGATGAAGCACGCGCTCCGTGGCCGGATGTCGCTGCAGGTCTCGCACGATGGCCTGCTGCCTGCTTCCATTGAGATCGAGGGTGACGATCTGTGAAAAGAACGCTTCGCTTTGCATGATCTTCGCGAGATCATTCACCGCGACTGTGAGAGTGACCGGCTCTTCGCCGCCCCCATAGAGAATCCCGGGCACTTTCTGCGCCAGCCGACGCATGCGCCGGTTCGCACCTTTCCCTAGTTCGGATCGGAGCTCGGCGACGAGGGTCATGTCTTGGGCCATTGTCAGTTCCTCGGTTGCTGATCTCTGGATCCTCCGCGAACGGAGGATCTGAGACTCTGGGCTCCGCTTCGACGCTCTCTCGCCGCTAATTGGGCGCTGGCCTCGCCAGGTGCACGTCGCAGGAGCCTGGTCAAATGTTAGACAACGCGGAGACTGGCTGGGGTGGCAGGACTCGAACCTGCGCATGCCGGGATCAAAACCCGGTGCCTTACCAACTTGGCGACACCCCAAGCTCGTGAAATCCAAACGTTTTGGTGCCCTCTAAACGGGAGGGCGCCGTATTTTCCTGTCGCCTCCCGATGGTGTCAAATCATCGGCGCGCGCCCCTGGCCAGTTTCCGTCCGGAAACTGGCCAGGGGCATTGCCAGAGAAGGCAATTTCCGGGCACGAACTACTCAGGCACGTTCCATCGCGTGACGACGAGGGTCAGCGTCACGCCGTCACGACTCGCCCTGACTCGCCCGGGCAGTGAAAACGCCTCTATCGCACGATAGCGCGAGAACTTCACGTGCCACTCGAGCTGGACGAGCTCGGCGAACCATCCCGTATCCAGATACGACGCCGATTCGACCTCGAGGGCCGGGTCCGGGAGTCCCCGGATCCAGAACCGCAGGGTATTCACGGGAACCTCCCACCCGAGGGCCTCGCGCAGGAGGGCTTGAACGTCATTCCCCGTCAGTGTCGGCTCTCCGGCCCGCTCGATCGTCACCCGATGTTCGTTTCCTCGCAGCAACGCAGCGCTTTGGCCCATGGGACCGCGCACCCGAATCTCGTAATCGCTCCCGTCCTGATCCCAAACAATGCCGAACGAGGTCCCCGAATCAGGCTGCCTCACTCCGAACTTTCCGATCAGGCTCCAACGCGTCAGCGAGCCCACGTCCGCGACGTGCGCCAGATTCATCTTCACGAGCTCGGACCGGGGTGGTGTGGTCGGGGTTACCTGACAGCCCACGGCCCCCAGAAGTGCAAGCCAGAGGCTTAGTCTATTCGCCGACGGTATGAACGAATCTCCCCATGACACGCTTGAGGATCTCGCTGTCCGGATCTCGCTCGAACCCTTCCCGCCACACCTTCAGCGCTTCGCCGCGGGATCCCGTCACCCAGAGCACTTCCCCCAGATGCGCAGTGACCTCGTGATCCGGCATGTCGTGGTGGGCGAGTCGCAACAGTCGAAGCGCCTCATCATAGTGCATCAGCCGATATTGCACCCATCCCATGCTGTCGATGAACGCGGCGTCGTCGGGCTGGAGCTCTAACGCCCGGACGATCAGGCGGTGCGCCTCCTCATAGCGGTCGGTGCGATCCGCCAGCGTGTATCCCAACGCATTCAGCGCCACGGCGTTGTCGGGCTCTATCTCCAGGATCCGGCGCAACCCGCGCTCGAGACCCGCGAGATCATCGAGCTTCTCGAGGATCATGGCGTGGGCGTAGAGCAAGCTGATGGCGTCCGGATGACTCTCGAGCGCGCGCTGCACGAGATCGAGCGCAAGAGTGGGCTCCCCCGCATCCAGGAGAAGCTCGCTTTCGATCACGAACAACGTCACCAGATCGGCAGCTCGGCGGCCCCGCAGCTCCGCGAGTCGCAAGCGTGCCTCCGGCATGCGATTCTCGGAGACGAGGATTTCCACCACACGCCCCTGGGCGGCCAGAAATTCTTCCTCGCTCTCCACGGCATCGTAATGAGCGATTGCCTCGTCGGGCTTGTCTTCCCCCTCCGCCACGCGGCCGAGATAGTAATGCGCAAGCGCTGTCTGTTCCCCGAGAGTCAGTACCTCTTGCAGATGGACCCTTGCGACGGCGAAGCGCTCCTGGTCGATCGCAACGTACGCCAGGGACATGTGGACGTTCGCATCGTGCGGACGTTCCTCCAAAAGCCCTTCGAACACCCCGCGGGCTTCCTCCAGGCGTCCACTATCCAGCAGCATGCGACCCATCGTGAACCCCGCGCGCGCCGTGTCTCCCTCCCAACCCCGCATGGCTTCCAGCACCGCCAGCGCGCCATCCAGATCCCCCGAAGCGCGCAGGGTCCGGGCATAGGTGAAGCCCAGGGAAAAGCTCTCGCCGGCGGCGAAAGCCTCGCGCAGCAGCGGCAATGCCTCCTCCGTGCGATCCTCCTGCAGCAGCAGCACCGCCTTGGCATAAGTAAGCTCTGGATCGTCGGGATGCTCCGCGAGCAGGAGATCGAGCCCCACCATCAGACGACCGCGACCTCGTTCATCCAGATCCTCCGCCTGTCGCGCAAGCCTCCCGAAAGTGGCACTACCCTGACGTCTGCGCAGCTCGCCCAGATGTTCAAGGGCTGCCTCGAGGTCACCCGATCTGATGTGTTGCATGGCTGCAAATCTGAGGGCGTCGGCATTCTCTGGGTCGACCTCTACCCAGAGCGTTGCCATCTCGAGGGCCTCAGATTCGTGATCCAGATAGTCGGCAATACGCGCCGCCTGGCGGACGACGCCGGCGTCCCGCGTTCGCCGGGCCTGCTCGAGATAGTGATCCAAGGCCAGATCGAATTGATTGCGCCGTAGCGCAAGCTCTGCCACGAGGAGCCCGTAGAGGGCATCCCGGTCGAATGTCCCCGCGCTTCGCGCACCGGGAGCGCACAGCAAAAGCGCCGCCAAGGCCATGCAGATCGGCGCGGCGAAGCGAATTCTGATGCCGCGATTCGGCGCCTTGAACATCGACTATGACGCCCCATCATTCGTGAGAGAGCGATGATACACGGGTGCGAGCGGGCGCACTCACAAAGCGTGATTCACCTCCGCCGGTAGGTCCGTACGCATTTGATATCATTAGAGGATTCCGCAGAGCGCCGATTCGATGGCCATACTCGCCTGGGGCTTGAATCATGCCACCGCGCCCCTCGACCTTCGGGAGCGCATCGCCTTTCCCGACGAGCAACTCGCCGAGGCGGTGCTGCGCCTGCGAGATGGGCTTGGGCCCGTGGCCGAGGCTGCCATCCTCTCCACCTGCAATCGCACGGAAATCTACTGTGTCACCGACACGACGAGTCACGAATCCGTGCTGTCGTGGCTCGCCCGCAGCCGCGACGTGGAGGCCGAGCTTCTCACCAGAACCACTTATGCGCACTGGAATGTGGATGCGGTGCGCCATCTCATGCGCGTGGCGAGCGGCCTCGACTCTCAGGTGCTCGGCGAGCCACAGATCATGGGTCAGGTGAAGAGCGCCTACGACCTGGCGAAATCAGCAGGCACGTTGGGGCCCGAGCTCTCGCACATGTCTCAGCTGGCGCTCGCAACGGCAA